>CAZWEL010000041.1:0-6977 GCA_964632955.1 uncultured Thermoplasmatales archaeon
TATCTGAAAATGTTTTGCCGAGGTACATAGAGGAGGAGATGAAAACCTCCTATCTTGATTATTCAATGAGTGTAATTGTTGGAAGGGCGCTTCCAGATGTCAGGGATGGATTGAAGCCAGTGCACCGCCGCATCCTTTATGCCATGAAGGAGATGGGGTTGCATTATAATAAGCCCCACAGGAAATCGGCAAGAGTGGTTGGGGAGGTGCTGGGTAAATTCCATCCTCATGGAGATGCTGCTATCTACGATGCTCTTGTAAGAATGGCTCAGCCCTTCTCCATGAGATATCCTCTCATAGATGGACAGGGAAATTTTGGAAGCGTTGATGGTGATGCTCCTGCAGCCATGAGATATACGGAAGCGAGATTGAGCAAGATAAGCGAAGAATTGCTAAAGGATATTGACAAGGAAACGGTTGACTGGAGGGACAATTTTGATGGCACTCTGAAGGAGCCGGTTGTTCTTCCCGCTCTTCTTCCAAACCTTTTGCTCAATGGCTCCACAGGCATAGCAGTGGGTATGGCTACAGAAATCCCTCCTCATAACCTCAATGAGGTGGTGGATGCAATCATAGCAACTATAGAAAATCCAGATATAACAGTTGAAGAAATCATGCAACATATTAAAGGTCCCGATTTTCCAACAGGAGGGATAGCTTCTGGAAAATGGGATATCTTCCGCGCCTATAAAACGGGAAAGGGGAGGATAAAGATAAGAGCCAAAACCCATTTTGAGGAGAACAAAATAGTGGTTACCGAGCTTCCATATCAGGTTAATAAAGCAGATTTGATAAAACATATAGCAGAGCTTGTCAGAAAAGATGTTCTCAAGGGCATAGCAGATTTGAGGGATGAGTCAGACAGGAAGGGAATGAGGATTGTTATTCAAGTTAAGAAGGATGCCTATCCTGAGATAGTTCAGAATCAGCTTTTCAAACATACAAATATGGAGAGAACATATGGGATAAACTGCATCGCGCTTGTGGATGGAGTTCCAAGGTTACTCAATATAAAGGAAATAATAGCAGAATATATAAGGCATAGAAGAGAGATAATAAAGAGGAGGAGCGAATTTTTACTCAGGAAAGCAGAGGAGAGGAAGCACATACTGGATGGATTTATAAAGACGCTGGATAATATAGATGAGGTCATAAGCATCATAAGAAAATCAAAGGATGCGAAGGAGGCGGGGAAAAATCTGATGGATAAATTTGATTTTACTGAAGTGCAGGCGAAGGAGATTCTTTCCATGCGTTTGCAGTCTTTAACTTCTCTGGAATATGAGCAGTTGAAAAAGGAGAGAGAGGAGAAGGAAAGGGAGATAGAGGAGTTAAAGAAAATTCTGGCAAGCCGCCAGGAAATGGATGGGATAATAAAGAATGAACTTCTTTATCTCAAAGAAACATATGGCGATGAGAGAAGAACAGAGATAGTGGAAGGAGAGATGAGTATAGATATAGAGGATTTGATACAGGAAGAGGATATGGTGATAATGCTTACGTCTGGAGGATATATAAAGAGGGTGTCGCTTGATGAATACAGAAGCCAGAGAAGAGGAGGAAAGGGATTGATAGGGATGAAAACCAAAGAGGAGGACACCATATACAAAATAATAAAATCATCCACCCATGATTATCTTCTTTTCTTCTCTGCAGATGGTCGCGTTTTCGCAAAGAAAGCATACGAGATCCCCCATGGAAGCAGGCATTCTAAGGGAAGGGCGCTGATAAATCTTCTCCCCACAAAGGATATTGTGGAAGTCCTTCCTGTAAAGGATTTCAGCGATGTGAATTTAATATTCGCTACTGGGAGAGGAGTGGTTAAGAAAATGTCCCTTGCCCTTCTGAAAAACATCCGCTCTAATGGAATAAGGGCTCTACGGCTGAGAGAAGGAGATACCATAGTGGGTGTGAGAAAACTGGAGGATGATGATAAAATAATACTCTCCACAAAAAATGGATATGCCTGCATGTTTTATGAGAAGGAATTGCGAAATATGGGTAGAAATGCCATGGGTGTTAGGGGCATAAGATTGGGCAAAGATGACGAGGTTGTTTCCGTGGAGGCGGCAAAGAGGGGCGATCTACTCACTGTAACCGAAAATGGCTACGGCAAGAGGACGAGCATAGATGAGTACAGAATAACAAAAAGAGGGGCTAAGGGAGTAATAACCATAAAAACCAATGAGAGAAATGGAAGGGTGGTGGATGTTCTGGAAGTTAAAGAAGATAATGAAATTCTCATCTCCAGCAAAGAAGGAATGATGGTAAGGATAAGAGCTGCAGAGATAAGAAGGCAGGGAAGAAATACCATGGGAGTCCGCCTCATGAGATTGAATGAAGGAGATAAGGTGGTGAGTGTAACTAAAATTTAGTTCAGCACTCCATTACCTTTATATAATAAATCCTCATCTACTTGCATGGCTCGAAAGCCTGCAAGGATGTATAGGGACATCAGAGGAAGGGTTACCACGAGGAAGGAATACATAGGTGGAATTCCAAACCCGAGGATAAGCCAGTTTGACCTAGGCAATTTAACCGCGGAATTTCCTGTGGAGATATCCCTTATAGCAAAGGAGAAGTGCAGAATACTTCACCGTGCACTGGAGGCGGTGCGTATAGCAGTGAATCGTCACATAGTTAAAACAGCAGGCAAAGCCAACTATAGAATGAAAGTCAGAGTATATCCTCATGTGGTGGTTAGAGAGAACAAGCAGGCAACAGGCGCAGGAGCGGATAGAGTTTCGCAGGGGATGAGAAAGGCATATGGAAAACCCGTGGGAACTGCGGCACAGGTGATGGAGGGGCAGAAGTTAATTTCAATATGGACAACTCCAGAAAATATTGAAAATGCAAAGAATGCCTTGAAGAGGGCAATACCAAAACTCCCAACCCCATGCAGGATAGAAGTTGAAGGGCAATAGCCATAGATTACAAAAAGCATAACATTTTTTATACCATTTTCAATTACCAATTGTGTCCAACAAGAACTTCATGGATAAGGTAATGAATGACATAGAGCGGATGGGAAGACATCTCAGAATAATGAAAATAATAGAAAAAGAGGGACCCATAGGTATAATAAAGCTCTCTGAGAAAACAAAACTTCCTTCCCACAAGGTGCGATACTCCCTTCGTGTCTTGGAAAACAGTAATCTTGTGAAACCATCTTCAGCAGGAGCAGTAATAACGGAGAATGCAAGGGATTTCATTAAGGAAATGGAGGGAAAAATAGAGGAGATAAGAAATAAAATAAATGAACTGGCTGATGACATCCTGCCGCGGTAGCTCAGTTTGGGAGAGCGTGCGGCTGAAGACCGCAAGGTCGAGGGTTCGATCCCCTCCCGCGGCATTTTTATGAATGAAAAAAATATTATCAGAGAGATATCCCCTGCGGATTCCTTCACCATAATGAATGGGGTGTGCGGACTGCTTTCCATATTTTTCATTTTAGAAGAGGAAACACACATCTCCATGATTTTCATACTTCTTGCTGTTCTTGCAGATGGAATGGATGGGGTGGTTGCTAGGAGATATGGAGGGCATCTCGGGAGATATATGGATGAATTCTCGGACATAGTTTCCTTCCTCGTTGCACCCATCATATTTTCCTGGAGCACATATGAAATGGATTTTCCTTTTCTCTTCATGGCAGTATCCTCCTTTTTCCTGATAACTGGCATGCTGCACCTCATATCCTATCATATAGGAAGAAAGGATGTTTTTAATGGCGCCCCCACGCCTGCGGCAGCCATCATGATTGTTGCCATCTCATATCTTGCCTTTCCTTTCTGGATTCTTCTCTTCGGTATGGCTCTCCTTGGCATAGTAGTGGTTTCTCCCATTCTTTATCCAAGGATAGAAAAATATTTCGTGGTTCCTGCTGTTGCCATCATAGTTCTTGCAATGAGTGGCTACAGGGAAACAGTTTTTTTACTTCTCATCTCAACACTCATATATCTGGTGGGGGGTCCCTTCTATATCAGGGGTAGTAATAGGAATCTTTGAAGAAATCCAGTTTTATGTTTCCCCAGTCATTGAAATCATTGGTGCCATGGCTCCCATCTGAGTAATCAAGCAGTTGAAAGGCATAGCGATAATTCATGCAGCTTTTATAATCTGCATATTTCCAGTATCCCCTATGCCAGGGCACATTGCAGCTTTCATTATCCACTCCTCCGAAGGTATCCTCGAATATACCAAGGTTGTGACCTAATTCATGCATGAAAAGGGTTGCATAGGCAAGATTTCTTGCCTCTCCCATTCTCCAGTCATTTATATACTGACATGCCAGCAGAACGGAATCGCAGTTGTCAAAGCCAACAAAAACATGTCCTCCCCTATTTGAAGAACCGTAGGAAATAAGGAGAAGATAATGGAATATTCCATGTCTTGGATTGTTCACATCCCCATGAAGGAAATATTTCCAGTAAAGGTCTCTCGCATCCCCATAATAAACCCTTTCCATATATGGAATTTCCTCATCCACGTCAATATGCATTGTTATATTATGAAATGCAAAAACATCATAAATCATCTCGATGCTTTCCACCGGCATTTTATAGCGAGGCATATAATCTGCCTCCACAAATATGTCCTTTGAGAAGGGGTCAGACAGCATTTCTCTCATGTAATATTCCTCATAATCATTGAGTCCATCCTTATCATAATCAATGCTGTGATTTTCTGCAACAAATGGATTGAAACCGTATTTATCCTCCCATTCAATCGGGATTCCATCACCATCACTATCCATCCCTCTGTCATCAATGGCAGGGGATGTGTTATAGATGGCAACTTCCTCCCAGTAGGTTAATCCATCTCCATCATAATCATTGTATCCTATGTTGAACCATATTTCAGCATTTTCAAATTTTATATGGCCATAGCCATCTCCATCGCCAAGATAGTCATCCCCATACCAATCTCCGGTGGCGATATCATACATGAGTCCTTTCGCTTTATTGCCTATACTCATCTCGATTGGCACATATCTTTCCCCGTCGTCCACATCCTGCCAGAAGGTGGCAGGATATAGCACATCTCCTTCCATCCTGCTCTCATTTTCTTTTCCATCTATATTCACGGCAAGGGCGAAAGGATGCCTTCCATTAAAACTCCTTGCTCTCAGTATTTCAACTTTAATTTTTACATCAACCATTGGATCCATATCGCCACCAGTAACAGAAATTTCTTCCCTCGGAATGTGGATATTTTCTTTTATGGACTTGATGGCATTGTCTTCATCTTCCCTTAATGATTTATGGACGTTATCTCCACCAAAAAACCATGGGAAGATTTTCACATTGCTGAATAAAATATGTAATTTTTTCGGAATTATGCTTCCCCACCAGTTGAATCTTGCATCTATGGAAGAATATTTTGCATCCATGGAATACATGTGGGCATGCTCTATTTTATTGTAGTTGAATACAATCTCCCTGCATTTTTCTGCCGTTAGAGCAAATCTGGTTTTCTCAAGAATGCATCCCCTTATTATGTTGCTTCTGCATCCCTCCATCTTTATGCCATATCTGCTTCCATATACGCTGTTCCCAGAGATTCTGTTATAATTGCTTTCCACCATTCTGATGCCAAAACTTCCGTATTCAATGCTGCATCCCTCTACTGTGTTATGAGATGAACGAAGGAGAAAGATATCTCCCTGATTGTTGTTATTCTTATAAATGCTGCATTTTTCTATTGCATTGTTGGAGGCATTTTCCATGTATATGCCGACTCCGCAAGTATGGGCATCACATCCTGCCATTACATTGCTTTCCCCCCTCACCTCTATTCCAAGCCCACATTTAAAAAATGTGGAATTTATCACAATATTATTGCTGTGAAGCAGGGCGCCGCCTCCACATTCATGAAAGATGCAATTCTCTATCGTTGAATGATTTGCCTCCACTCCATATTTTCCTCTGTAAATCTCGCATCCCTTCAGCATGAAATTTTTTCCATCAACGTAGATGATTGCATTGCTGGAGTTGGTGAGGGATATGTTGCTGAGGAGTACATCATCGCTTTTTATCACCGCCACAGTATCTCCATCTCCATCTATTACTGCTCCCTTCCCTATTATGCTCACCTTCTTATCCACCACAATATTTTCATGATATATTCCTTCCATTACATATATGGTATCCCCATTTTCTGCGTTATCGATGGCATTCTGAATGCTTCCCCCATCAACCACTATTATGTCATCTGAAAAAGAATATGGAATGGAGGGAATTAGAAGAATAATCGCCACCACAATCCATTTCATGCAGATTTAATGGATTTCCACTATAAATTTTTGATGACTAAAGCCTCTCCACCTTCTCCCTTATTGTTCTCCAGACTCCTCCGAAGGTTCCATAATCCAGCAACCTGTTTATGAATTCCTGCGGTGGGACACATCCCTCAGGTGCATTAACTCCCGCCCTCTTTATCTTTCCCTCGGCAATCATCTCTGCCCCCACCGCCGCTGGCGTTGCCGTTGCCTCCCTCATCCTTGCGGTTCCAGAGAAGATATATTCCATGGGCATTCCATTTTTCTCTCCCTCTACCTTCACCATGACAGCCCCTCCCTCGGGCACATCCGCCATCTGCTTCATTCTTCCCACCATCTTTCCTATGTAGGAGACAAGGAAGTCGAGAGGGGATATCTCATTTCCCCTCACCTTTATTTTTTCTGATGAGAGAAGTCCCAGTGCCTGCAAATTCAGTAGCATATCTCTGAAACTGGAAGGGAAGAAGGTTCCCTTGCAGTAGGCATTCTTGACGCCTTCGATATACCTTGGGAGAGTTATGGTTTCGGGATGACCAAAGTAATATACGGGGGCTGTTCCAAAAGGTGGTGGAAAATTAACCCATTCTTCTCCATCCACCAGTCCTCTTGCTTTCTTTCTTTCTCCATTTATATATACTGGAATTTCTCCCAGCCAGCAGTGGAGCATGTGGTATGGTATTGCTCCCCCCGCCTCCTC
>CAZWEL010000042.1:0-6696 GCA_964632955.1 uncultured Thermoplasmatales archaeon
TCTTGGAGAGTGGAAGAGAACTGCAACGGTGCAGACGGGGTGCGGGCTGGAATTCCAATGGGTTCCTGTCCTCACTACTGTAATGAATATCATTCTTGGAAGCGAGGAACCCACAAAATGGCCCAGCGGGGAAAGCTTCTTCATGAATCTGCGCCTCTGTCACGATTTAGAAGAAGGGGGATACACCGTAAAGAGGACGCATCTTCTTGCTTCCCAGAGAGAAGGGTTTGAAAATCTTGCTCAATATGGCAGGAAATATTTCCTCTTCCCCCATTTCTATGAAATGATAAGCGGAGAGAATGTCAAAGGAGGAAAATACCAGGAGGAGAGTAACATCATCTTCGTCTTCAATCATGGCTTTTACTATCTCTACGAATCTGGAGATATACTGCTGGAAGCCCGTGGCTTCCCGCCCTTCACCACCATCTCCCGCTTTTACCCCATGGGCAGCGGGCTCAGTTCAAAGGGCACCTATGATGTGAGGAATGTATGCAACATGAATTTTGGACCTGGCATAATATTTGTGGAGAGCTGCATAACAGCCAGAATAGATGGTCTGCAACCAGAAAACTGTTTGAGCCAGGCCTATTTACATGCAGGAATGAATGGATACATAGGTGCAACCCGTGTGACAGCAGATCCCGGTTATCTCGAGCCAGGTTTAATATTTGAAGGATTTGGAGCATGGGGATTCATAAATGCAACACTCCATTTAAAATTGAAAGGTGAATATCCAGAGCCACATTTTGGAGCTGTAATAGCAGAGGATTTCATTCTTGATGTCACTCGCAACGACAGCACGGCAGGCATGGCTCTGAGAGATGCAAGAAACAGATATCTTCCAAAGGATGCAAACTCCTCATTCCTATGGACACCACCGCTCATAAGCACAGGATTTCCAATGGTGGACATGGATATGTACAATTCCATTACTCATAAATTCGAGTATGGAAAATACATGGATAAGAAATACCACTGCTTCCATGAGTTCAATTTATATGGAGATCCTGCTTTCAATCCGTGGAGCCCATGAAGTATCCATATCACGCATTCAGGGAAGAAGTTGAAGAGCAGGTGAGAAATACACTCGGAAAACTTTATGGAATTGAGGACGAAATAAAACTGGAAAAGCCCACAGGAATAGCAGATCTCGCCTTTCCCTGCTTTTCTCTTTCCAAGATTGTCAAAAAAAATCCTTTGGAAATTGCGGAAGAGATTGCCAGAAATATTGAAACAAAGAAATGGATTGAAAGAGTGAAAGCAATAAATGGTTATGTGAATTTTTTCATAAACATGAACAAAATGGCGATGGAAACTGTAAAAGCAATAATGGAAATGAGGGATGACTATGGAAGACTGGAGGATAAAAAAATAAAGGTGATTGTGGAACATACTTCCGCCAATCCCAATGGCCCCTTACATGTTGGAAGGGCGAGAAATCCCATAATAGGAGACACCATTGCAAGAATTCTTAAATTTGGAGGATATGATGTTACTACCCAGTATTACGTAGATGATATGGGAAAACAGGTGGCAACCCTTTTTTGGGGCGTGAAAAATCTTGATTTGAAAGAAAAGGAAAAGAAATGGGACCATAGATATGTGGCATATTATCAGGAAGCAAATAAACTCATGGAGGAAAATGAGGAGATAAAAAAGGAAATAGAAGAGATAATAAGAAAATGCGAAGAAGGCGATGCAAAAACACTGGAGGAAATAAGGAAGGTGTATGAAAAAGTTCTGGAAGGAATGATGGAGAGTCTGGATGCATTGAACATTCATATAGATGAGTTCGTTAAAGAGTCAAAATTTGTTCTGGATGGAAGCGTCGATGAAATTATAAAAAAATTGGAGGAAAGCCCTTATGTAAAAAGAGAGGGAAAAGCCCTCTATATTGACATGGAGCAATTTGGCATCCATGGAAGAAATAAGAGATTTTATCTCACAAGGAGTGATGGCACTTCTCTCTATGCAACTAGAGATATAGCATATCATATATGGAAGGGGGAGCAGGCAGATAAGATGATCAATGTTCTGGGAGAAGATCATAAACTTGAGGCAAGATTTGTGGAGGTGGCTCTGAAAATACTTGGCAAAAAAACTCCCGAGGTTATCTTCTATTCCTTTATCTCCCTTCCAGAAGGCAAGATGTCCACGAGGAAGGGAAGAGTTATCTATCTCGATGATTTAATAGAGGAAGCAATGGAGAGAGCAAGGATGGAGGTGGAGGAAAGGAGGGGGAAGGATGAAAAAAATGAGTACATATCCAGAAATGTTGCGGTGGGGGCGGTGAGGTATAACATCATAAAGGTTAAACCGGAAAAGCCCATCATTTTCAGGTGGGAGGATGCACTCAATTTTGAGGGGCAATCCGCCCCATTCATCCAATACGCCCATGCCAGATGCTGCTCAATTCTCAGGAAGGCAGGAGGAATAAACTATAGAGGAATGGAAGCAAAATACGAACATGAAAGCGAAAGGAATTTAATAAAGATGCTTGCCCTGTTCCCAGAAATTATAGAAGAAAGTGTAAGGGAAAGAAATCCTGCAGTGGTGGCTGAATATGCTTTTAATGTTTCTTCTTCCTTCAACGCATTTTACAGGGATTGCAGAGTAATCGGGGATGAAAGGGAGAAAGAACGCCTCCTGCTTGTGGATGCGGCACGGCAGGTTATTAAAAACTGTCTTGGCATATTAGGAATAGAAGCGCTGGAGGAAATGTAGGGCTAATGTTTTTAAGCATGATGGTATAACTTTGTGCTTTACATTGTGATAATAACGCCAGTATGCAATCTCAATTGCAGATATTGTGGAGGAGATTTACATGGTATGCCAAAAAAAATTGATTATGATATGGATTTTTTAAAAAAATTTATTGAAAGGGATAGGGAGGCGATTGTTGCTTTTTATGGGGGAGAGCCAACACTTGATGCGGGAAGAATAAAGGAAATGATGGATTTTCTCCCTGCAAAAAGATTTGTTCTTCAGACAAATGGCTTTTATATTGAAAATATTGGAAAGTATGTCCACAAACTGGATAGTATCCTTCTTTCCATAGATGGAAGGAGAGAGATAACGGATTTTTATCGTGGTGATGGATGCTATGATAGAGTAATGGAAGCATTGAATTTTCTGAAAAAAGAGAAGTATAAAGGAGAAATAATTGCAAGAATGGCTGCATCGATCAAAACAGATATTTATGAAGATGTCATGCATCTTTTGCGTCATTTTCCATATGTTCACTGGCAACTGGATGCAGTATGGAGCCCTCTCTGGGGATTAAAAGAATTCAAGAAATGGGCTGAAAAAAGTTATTTGCCAGGTATAAAAAAACTCATTTCCTTTTGGATTGAGGAGATGAAAAATGGAAAAATTAAAGGCATAGTTCCCTTCCTTGGCATCTCATCCCGCCTCCTGCATGGCGGGAATGGCTTACCATGTGGGGCGGGAAAAGAAGCAATATCAATAACCACAGATGGAAAAATACTTGCATGCCCCATCGCTCCCGAGTTTAAATGGAATGTGCTGGGGGATTTTAATGAGTATAAGGAAATCGAGATAGGAGAACCATGCAGGAGTTGCGATGTTTATGATATCTGTGGGGGAAGATGCCTTTTTGCATATAAAGAAAGGTTATGGGGGGAAGAAGGTTTCAAGGAAGTTTGCAGGATAACGAAGTTCACCATAAATGAGATAAAAAAGCACATGGACATTCTTGAAAAATATAAAGAAGAGTTAAAATATCCTCCATACAACAATACAACGGAAATAATACCATGAAGAGTTCCCATTCTTTCCATTCCATCACCAAAATTTTAAATTCTCCTACCATTATATCATCATGAAAAGTATTGCAATTGTTGCCCTGGTAATATTTTTGATGAGTGGAGTTATTGCTGGCATAAGCAATTTTGAGGTGGAAGATGTGGCAGAGATGAGCATAAATTCCTCAGCAGAGATCAATACCTACGACTTGTTGATAATAACACCCGCAAAGTTCTATGATGCCCTTCCTCCTTTCCAGCAACATAAGGAGCAGTATGGAGTGAAAACCATAATAGTTACTCTGGAGGAGATTTATGGAGGTAAATATTTTTCCACCCAGGGAAGAGATGACGCAGAGAAGGTGAAATATTTCATAAAAAATGCATATGACGAATGGGGAATAAAATATGTTCTTCTTGTTGGAGGAAGAAAACCAGGACTCAATGAAGCATGGTGGATGCCGGTAAGATATGTCCATCTGGATGACAGAAGCAACTGGGAGACAACGTATCTAAGCGATTTATATTTTGCCGATATATATGATTCTGAGCACAAATTCAGCAGCTGGGACACCAATGGCAATGGCATATTCGGGGAATGGAAAGGAAACAGTGCTGAAGATGCTCCCATAGATTTAATTCCTGATGTCTATGTGGGCAGATGGCCAGCAAGAAATGCTTTGGAAGTGGAGGCAATAGTGGCAAAAACCATAGAATATGAAACCACTACCTATGGAGCGAACTGGTTCAAGAGATTTGTGTGCATAGCAGGAGATACCTATCCAGAAGTGCTCAACTCCAGATGGAAGGGATATGAAGGAGAAGAAGGAACACAGCAGGCAATAGACTGGATGCCCGGGTTTGAGGCTATAAGATTATGGACATCCCTTGGCACATTTACAGGTCCGGAAGATGTAATAAATGCCATAAGCGAGGGATGCGGCTTTTTATTCTTCGATGGACATGGCTCTCCAATGAGTTGGGCTACACATGCTCCCAACAGTACAAAATGGGTTGATGGACTGACAGTATGGCAGATTCCAAAACTTAAAAATGAAGGTATGTATCCTGTCTGCGTTGTTGGTGGCTGCCATAACAGCCAGTTCAATATCTCTCTCTTCAATCTCCTCAAGATATGGGAGGGTGCAAAATGGTATGAATACATCTATAGAGGAGAGACATCTCCCGCCTGCTTCAGCTGGTGGATGACAAAGAAAGTGGATGGAGGAACCATAGCAACCCTTGGCTATTCCGGCTTGGGATACACAAAAGAGGATAAGAACTTTGAAGGGCTTGCCTCAGAATTTCTCGATACCCATTTCTTCTGGGAATATGGAATGAATGGCACCCATGTGCTGGGCGAAATATGGGGCAAGGTGATAACATCCTATCTCCATACATATCCCATAGACTGGAACAGTGAGGCAGGAAGCAATTCATGCCTAGATGCCAAGACGGCGCAGGAATGGATTCTGATGGGCGATCCAAGCCTGATGATAGGAGGATACCCGAGTTAGAAATTCTTTTATTCCTCCCTCTCTTTCTCCATTATGTATCGAGAAGTAATAAATCTGGAAACAAGAGGAGAGATGGATATTGCGGACATCACCCATGAAATAGAGAATGTGGTAAAGAGGAGTGGAGTTGAAAATGGCATAGTTCATGTTTTCTGTCCTGGCTCGACGGGAGCGATAACAACAATAGAATATGAAGATGGTCTGCTGCATGATTTGCCAGCCGCCCTTGAAAGAATTGCCCCTAGAGATGCGTATTATAAGCATGAGGAGAGATGGCATGATGGCAACGGTCATAGCCATATAAGGGCGAGTATAATAGGAAGCGATATTACAATACCCGTAGAAAATGGAAGATTGATGATGGGAACATGGCAGCAGGTTATATTTATAGAATGTGATGTAAGGGCAAGGAATAGAAAAATTATTGTTTCTGTTCTGGAATAAGGGTAAGGAGATAACCACTTCCCACTTTTTCCAAACTTTTTATTCTCATCCTTATGATTTCTTCCTCTCCATCTATTTCAATTCCTGTAATGGAAGGAGCGTTTTTTCCAATGAAAATTGGGGCGTAAAAAATCATCATCTCATCCACGATGCCATTTCTCAAAAATTCTCCTATAACTGTGGAGCCGCCCTCCACCATGAGTTTCTTTATTCCCCTTTCATAAAGGATTTCCATAAGTTTTTTTAAATCAACCCTCTTGCCCTCTCCACATTTAATCGCCTCCATGTTCCCTTTTTTAAACTCCCTAGAGGTGGTCACTATTAGAGTTTTCGCATCTCCCTTCATCACCTCCGCATTTTTTGGGATTCGAAAATTTGCATCAAGAACAATGCGGAGTGGATTTCTCGGATTTTTCACATATTTTTCCTTAACCGTGAGTTTGGGGTTATCCGAAAGAACTGTGCCTATTCCCACAAGAATGGCATCGCATTCGTTGCGGAGTTTATGGACTCTCGCCATGTCCTCCTCATTGGATATTTTAAGGGGTTTTCCACCAGGCAATCCTATTTTTCCATCGAGTGAGGAAGCACAGTTTATTATAACATAGGGTTTTTTCATTGTATCAACGCTGAAGCCATATCCTCTATTGCTGCCCTTCTATCCTTCGCCTTCACCACACCGCTCGCCACAAGAATTCCCCTTGCGCCAAGTTCAATGGCTTTAGCAACATCCCTTCCATCCTTTATTCCCGCTCCACAAAGCACTTCAACACTGCCATCTATTGCTCTAACAGCATCGACGGCGTTTTTGACAATATCTGGCTTTGCCTTTGTGACAGAGATATCGCCACCTATGAGTTCGGGCGGCTCTATTGCAACATAATCTGGCTTCAAAGTAGCCACCGCCTTGGCAACGTCAACGCTTCCGGCACATATTATTGTCTGCAACCCAATTTCTCTCGCCTTCTCCA
>CAZWEL010000043.1:0-6625 GCA_964632955.1 uncultured Thermoplasmatales archaeon
TACTTCTCTTCTCCTCCAACCATCTTATATCCAGCAGCAATAATGTTATTCTGTGAATCCACCACAATCCTCTTTATTTCCCCCTCAACGTCGTCCATTTTATCCCATATCACTCCACCATTCCTGTTATATTTTATGAGATACCATCTTTCATGAAATGCATTATTCACCTTTATTGTCCTGTAACCACCGACTACTATATTATCATTTGAATCGGCATCAATGGAGAGAGCATCATCTTTATAATCATTCATTTCCACACGAGGCCATCCACTCTTTATAGTTCCAGTGGAGGAATAAACCAAAGTGAGGAAATCCTCTGCTTTCATGTCATCCGTCAATTCATATCCAGTCACTGCTATACTCCCATCCGGGAGTATGACAGCATCGGATGCTGACGATATTTTGTTGTTGTAATATTCTCTCTGCCACACAACATCCAGATCTGTATCATATTTTACAGTAAGGAATTTACTTATATTGCTGTTTTCCTCCTGCACTGCTCCTGCAACAACAATATTATTGCCTCTAACATCTATCCCAAAGGCAGCATCTATGGCACTGTCAAAAATATCCTCTTTAACTTTCTGGAGATTGTTGGGATTAACCTTTATTGTCCAGAAATCCACATTGGTGAGCTGCTGAGAGGATATGTCTATATAGAGAGTCATTCCTGTGGCATATATGTTGCCATTTTCATCCACACCCATATCCATGAGAAAATCAGCAAATCCATTGTCATATGTTTTGCTTGCTATTTCATTCCCATTGGAGTCATACTTTATTATGATATAATCTGTCTGGGGGATGGGTATTCCGGCTATTTCTTTGCCAACAACACCGCCTACATAAATATAATCCCCATCCACAACAACTGCCTTCCCGATATTGGTAGCATATTCATCAAAATCCGTCTGCCATGTTATCTTTCCTGTATTTCCATCGTATTTCTGTACTCTTATCACATACTTTTCTCCATCATAATGCTGCCCTACAGTTATAATATTTCCTGCATCATCAATGGCGAGTCCATAGAGTTCATCCTGGGTACTACCAGATGGGAATGTATCAGCCATCGAAACGGGCACAAGCAGAATAATAGCCAGCATCAGGGGTAGTTTCTTCATATCCTCTGAAAATGGAAGATATTTATAAAATGTGTGGTGCAATCATAAAAAAATTAGGAGAGGTCACCACAGGAGCAGTGCACTTCATATATGGCGGAATAAACATCATCTATACCCTCCCCTGTTTTGGCTGAAACCATAAGAGGTCTCTGATACACACTTGTATATTCCAGATAATCTATCAAGCCAGAGGCGAGGGAAACGAGGGCATCCCCTTTCTCCATCATTTTCTTTAAGTTTTCAATATCAAACCATTTTGTTATCTCTTCTCTTTTCACTGCATCAATTTTGTTTATTACAGTGACGGAAGGCACACCCAGTTTGAGATTTATCATGGCGTTCTGTGCAAGCATTGAAAGATAATTTTCAACAGAATTTATCTCCAGTGCATCCACAACAAAAAGAGAGGTAACTATATCACGCTCGGCAAGTTTGTCCACCACCTTCTTACCCATTCCATGATAGAGAAAAATTTCCAGTTGACCTGGGGTATCGACAAATTTTATTTTTTCTCCTCCTTCGGGAATCCATTCCTCCATTTCCGATATGATTTCCATGCTTTTCAGCAGGGCGCCATTTATTCCCAGTCCATATTTCCTCTGTATCTCCTCAACCTTCACCCACCTCCTTATGTCTATGTCGGCACTGGAGGAAGTGGCAGCATCCAGATTTATTAGCATATCTTCCTCAGATAGCCTTCTAGCAAGTGTTGACTTTCCTGCTGCAGCAGGACCTATAATAACGACAAACATTATACTGGATAGAGGATCTCCAACGCAGTTATGATGACAACTGTGAGGATTGAGAGAACTATAATTATTCGCGGGTCTATCTTTACTCCTGTTTTTTCCTCCTCAAAATATCTTATTAATCCAGCCGCTGATTGAAATCCACTCTTGCTTTTCTTTGCCATGTGGACACAAATTTACAGTGAATATAAACTTTGCGGTGTTATCTTATGCTAAGAGTTTGAACACCATATAGGTTATAATTATCATTATGGTACCATGTCTCAATCCTGCTATGGCTTTTCCTTCCGATAGTGCGCCAGCAACTATTCCATTACCTATTGCCTGGGAGAGAGCTGTGGCAATGTATATGAAATGGTACTGTTTGAGGGTCAATCCTGCACTCCCTCCCATTATTGGTCCACCTGCGCTCTGCGCCGCCTCATAGAGCTTTGGCAGGAACATGGATGAAAGAGCTACTATGACAAAAAGGAAAACGAAGAAAGAAACATAGATTATCATGAGATACATCTTCATTTCCGTTCTTCTTTCCGACTGGAGAATTTTTATCTCCCTGACATTTTTCGCCGCCGCCTCTATGACATCTGCTATTTTTCCTCCCGCCTCAGATGCCTTCACCACCATGGCTGTTGTTCTCTGAACGAGAGGGGTTTTTATTGCCTCACCAAATCTTTTGAGTGCCTCGCTGAATGAAAGACCCCAAGAAATCTGTATCGCCATTTTTTTTATATATGGTGTCAAATAACCATAGTCGCCCCTTGCCGCCATTTCCACAGCCCTTGCAAGAGTCATGCCTGCCTTCCTCGATTCAGCCAGATCTCTCAAAAACTCGGGGAATCTCTCCTCTATAAGATTCATTTTTCTGTTTCTGGATGCCTCATAGAAGCCATAGGGACCTATGGAGGAGAGAATGGCGAATATGGCAAAATCTATGGAATTATCTTTGGAAAGATGTAAACTCCCTATGTTTTCCAGTTTCCCAATCTGCACCATCACAGCCAGTATTATGAAAAGAATGGCGAATATGGCGGAGGACACAAGAACAAGTATTCTATAAAGAGTTTCAATATCATATTTCTCCTTTATGGCACCTGTTCTCTCCGGAAGAATGAATATGATATAAAATATGATGGCAACCAATATTGCTATGCTTAAGAAAATAAGTGCATAACCCCACTGAACACTTGAAAGAACCGCACCCCCAGGAAGTTTGATGACAGCAAATATGTTTATCACGATGAAAGCTACTATCAAAGCAACTATCGAAAGATAGAACCAGTTTCTCCTGTAGAGAACCTCCTCCTTTACTGCTTTACCCCTCTCATACAGCCCTGTTATGGATGCCAGAGGAGATGGCATTTCCCCTCCAGCCATAAGGGAAGCCATCCAAGAGATGAGGGCTATGTTGAGTAAAAAGAGGGGATCTGCCATTTTAAGGAGAATAGGGGCAGCATTCTCAGGAAGATGATATCCAATATCCATCTGGGAAGCTATAACTATCCCTGCAAATATCAGGGCAAAAATAAAGAAGACGGGATATGCCGCGGTTTTTTCAACTGTTGGAATGGAAAAAACAGTATATAACATGAGGAGTATAACGGCTCCAAGCAATACATCTATGAGAACCTTAGATATCTCCATGCCCAAGAAAACTATGAATACATTTATAGTGGTGGTGAATATGATGAGTATGAAGGAAAACAGGGAGGTGAAATAATACCTCCATTCCCTCTCTTTATATTCATCGGGCAGAAACGGTAGCATATCCTCCTTGATTCTTCTCTGAATCCATGAGAATACGAGAAAAACCACTATGGAGGAGGCAAAAAGTACATTGGAAAGCGTATATGACTCTCTTATTCTGAAATATATGGAGGAAACAATAATTGCGATGGAAAAAATGAAGGCAAACATGGTTAATCTTTTTCCTATCATTTCACACCTCCGGCGACATGGATTCTATGGCAAGGGCGAAACCAAGATTGGCAAGAGGAAGCATTACAAAGGCAAGCAGATACATTATAAGCCCTGTGCTTGGGCCCCCACCAAAGAGAGCCATCACAGAAAACATTATTATAAGGAAGAGAGGAGCTGCCACCACCACGGTAACATAGCTTTCTGCCAGCACCCCCAGTGTTTCTAAAAATTCTTTCTGTATTCTTCTGTTCTCCCTCATATACTCCTCTGCCTTGGCAAGAAAATATCTCTTCAAATCCCCTCCAGATGTTATGGTTGTTATTGCTCCCTGAAGAAACTCCTGGAATCTTATGGAAGGTGTCCTGACGGATGCATTTCTGAGAGCAGTTATTATGTCTATATTGAATATGGCAATGTCCCTGTAAATCCATGCTGCCTCTTTGTGCACTTCCCCATAAACCGGCTGCTCCGCCAGATTTTTGAATATTTCGGCAGGCGTTATTCCAGCAGTGGACATGGCTGCTATGAAATTCAGGGCGTAGGGAAGTTTCGCCTCTATGTCCTTCTTTCTTTTATTGGCTCTACTCTCAGGAATCATCATGGTTATGAAGTAGGCAAGAGCAGCAAGTAATATGGGAGATGGGATTATTATGGCAAGCAGCTTGATGGGAAGAGAAACGAAGGCAGGAAGAATGAAAAGATAAAGGAATATAAGAACAACTCCAGCCACAGCCCCCATAATTCCATTCATCCATGCAAAGGAGATATATGCTTCTGGCCTAACTTCCATGAAAGCGCGCTCCAGAGACCTCTTTATATATTCTATCTGTGTAGATTTTGCTGCCTTCTTTCCGAATATCCTATAACACAGGACTTGATATTTTGTCAGCATTTTCTCTCCTGTCCTTTTCCATCATCTCAAGGATTTTATCTGGATTTTTATAATACCCTGCCACTATATGGCCCACATCCACATAATGCTTTACTCCCTTTTCCATCATCCACTTTATTATCTCCACCCTCCTGTTGAATTCTTCATTTAACTCTCTGTCCGTCCAGTTTCTGAATTCTGCTATTCTATCCAGCACCTGCCCCTTTCCATAGTAATCGAAAGAATCCTTTCTGGGATTCCATTTAAATACATCATTTGTGAGAATATCTTCAGTAGATGGGTCTATACCCACCACCTCCACAATCTCCCTTATTCTCCTCACCCTCTTCCTTCCTATCCTCACCTGCGCCTGTATCGCCACTATATCCAATGCCTGCAGCTGAATCCTTGGGATATTTATTGGCTCTCCTTCGAGACGATGAATGACGGAGAATATGGAATCAGCATGCATGGTGGAGTAAACTGTATGGCCTGTAGCCATTGCTTGGAAGAGAACCACTGCTTCCTCACCTCTTATCTCTCCCACTATGATATACTCTGGTCTCTGCCTCAATGCTGCCTTCAGCAATTCAAACATTCCTATTCTCGTCTCATCACTTTCTCCAGATGTCTCTCTGGTAACAGAGGCAATCCAGTTGGGATGAGGAAGATTTATTTCTCTGGTGTCCTCAATGGAAACTATTTTGGACTGGGGGGGTATGAACAACCCAAGGGCATTAAGAGTGGTGGTTTTACCAGAGGCAGTTCCTCCAGATATGATGGCGGAGGCGCCATGCTCTATCGCCATCCAGAAATAGGCAGCCATCTCCGGTGACATGGTATTGAATTCCACAAGATGAATGGGTGTAAAGGGTTCTTCCCTGAATCTTCTTATAGTGAAATTTGAACCCATGGAAGAAACTTCCCTAGCAAGACATGCCTGCAATCTGGAGCCATCCGGCATTGTGGCATCCAGTAATGGATGGGCAATGGATATATGCCTCCCGCATTTCTGGGCTAACTGGATAACAAATGAATCCAGTTCATTATCATCCTGAAAAATGATATTCGTTTTCATTGATTCGTAGTTCCTGTGATAGATAAAGATGGGTGTGCCGGCGGCATCGCAGGATATATCCTCTATCATTATATCTCTCATAAGGACATCTATTTTTCCATAGCCAAGAAAATCTCTTATCACATAGTACATTATCCTCTCTCGGGTTGTATCATCCATGCTGATGGAATAATCCTTTATTATTCTGTCAACATTTTTTCTCAAATAATCCTTCGCCTCATCTTCACTGAATTCCGTTAGCTCTATATCCATGGTTTTTATCAGAGTATCCTTGATGAATTCCAGGAGTTTTCTCTCATCAGATGTTAATTTTGGCTCCAGCACCTCATAAATATATTCATGATTTTTATTATCGTAGAGGATTCTGACATAGGCATAGGGTTTCACTATGGGGTGAACCTCCACAACCTCTATGGATTCATCCCCAGGAGGAGAAAGATCAACCAGTTCCTTTGATTCTTCAGCAATCTTTGTTACATCCTCTCCTCTCTTTATTTTTGCTATGTATTCCCGCGCCCTCATCTTCTCTTCCATTTCATTTATATTCTGTATCTCATCCAGCAGTTTTTTTCTGTTGATCAATAACTCGCTCAACTTATATTTGCCAAGAAGCAATGCCGCCTGCTTTTTTTCTTCCTTCTCCTCCTCCCTCTGCACCTTCTTCATCTAAATCATTAAATTTTCAACACTATATATAGATTTATACTTTTGTCCAGATGATTTACATCATTCTCTTCTAAAAAAATTAAAATATAACTTTCCCATACGTTAGCAATGATTGAAGGAAGATGTATAACATGTGGCAGAGGACTTGCGGACGAGGGTTGCGTTCAGTTTCCATGCCCTGAATGCGGATATGTAATAAAGAGATGCAACGTCTGCA
>CAZWEL010000044.1:0-6577 GCA_964632955.1 uncultured Thermoplasmatales archaeon
ACCCCATCCCATTTTTGCATTTTAATCACCTCTAAATGCATGATGGGGTGGGGTGCATATTTTTATCGAAAAATTTCGTTAAGTTAACAGCACCAAAACAGCGACAAAATAAAATAGGATTTCCAGATTATCTCAGGATGCCGGTGGTAAACTTTGATTATTATGATTTACTTTACCTCCTTGGAAGAGAGGTGGAAAGAGAGGAACTCCTGAAAAAAATTCCTATGATGGGTGTATGCATAGAGAGAGTGGAAGGGGATGAAATAAGCATAGAGGTTTTTCCCAATCGCCCTGATTTGCTAAGTGTGGAGGGGATGGCGAGAGCCCTCCGCTCCTTTCTGGGATTTGAGAAGGGAATGAAGAAATATGAAATGAAGCCACCTTCCATTTCCCTTACTGTTGATAAAAGTGTAAAGGATGTTAGACCCTTCATAGCAGGGGCTATTGTGAGAAATGTGGAAATGAATGATGAAACAATAGCCTCTCTTATGGAAGTTCAGGAGAAACTCCATTTTTCCATAGGTAAGGATAGAAAGAAGATGGCTATAGGTGTTCATGATTTCGACAAGGTTGAACCACCTTTTATTTACAAGGCGGTGAAGCCCGAGGAGGTGAGATTTGTTCCTCTGGCGAAGGAAGAGGAGATGAACTTGAAGGAAATACTGGAGAAGCATGAGAAGGGCATTGCCTATGCCCATTTGCTGGAGAATTTCCCTCATTACCCTCTCATAGTGGACAAAAATGATAATGTGCTTTCCTTTCCTCCTGTGATAAATGGGGAACTTACAGCCCTGAATGAAAATACCAGAAATATATTCATAGATGTTACAGGCACCGATTACAATGCCGTCATATCTGCCATCAACATAATATCCACATCTCTTGCAGAGAGAGGGGGTGAACTTGAACAGGTGAAAATTGTAGATGAAAATGTTGTTGCCACCCCTATTCTATCTCCTTCTGAGAATGAAGTTAATGTTGACTATGTAAAGAAAATACTCAAGGTGGAGGATGTAAAGGAGATGGTGGATGCCTTGGAGAAGATGGGTCATGATGCAACCCTTGAAGGAGACAAAATAAAGGTATTTTCGCCTGCCTGGCGGGTGGATATACTTCATCCCATAGACCTGGTGGAGGATATAGCAATTGGGTATGGATATGAGAAATTTCATGAGGAATTGCCTGGAGAGGTAACCTTTGGCTCCTCCTTTTCCAATTTAAGGGTTCATCACACCATGATAGGGCTGGGTTTCAATGATGTTGTTACGCTGAGCATTTCAGGACCGGAAAAGGAGTTTTCTAGGATGGAGAGGGTGGGGAAAGCAGCAGAAATAGCCAATCCCATCTCAGCGGAGCATTCCATTGTGAGACAGTCCCTCCTTCCCTCTCTTCTGGAAATTTTATCCAAGAACAGGCATAATGATCTCCCCCAGCAGATATATGAAATGGGGGATGTTATAATCATGAATAAAAAAGCAAATCAGGTGACCATGCTTGGAGGGGTGAAAATAGATTCCAAGGCAAACTTTACAGAATGCAAATCCATAGTGGAGGCGATACTGAAAAATCTTGGATATAAAATGGATGTGGAGGAGAGGAATGACAATGCATTCATAGAGGGCAGATGTGCTTCGGTGATTGTTAATGGAAAGGAAGTGGGATACTTTGGGGAAATAAAGCCAGCAGTGATAGTCAATTTTGGGCTTGAGTATCCCGTGATAGCCTTTGAAATAAATCTATCTTCTCTTTTTTCTGAATAGGAGGACAACGCCGGCAGCAATAGCGAAAGCAACGAATCCAAAGCCAGGAGTGCGAAGTCCTATGGGACCCGGTAAATCTTTTATCTCGGGTGATTCCAGCTTTCCAACATTTTCATCCTGTGATACCTTGATGGTGTAGTTTCCTCCATATATCTCATTTGTGTACCCCTTATCCATGCCCGGGAAATAATGAAAAACTTCCACATAAACTTTCATTTCATTTCTGCCTGGTACCCATCCCTTATATGATGGAGATGTTTTGTAGAGATAATATTTGCTGCTCTCATCATCATAGGTGGCGTTTATCTCCTCTCCATTTATGATATAATACACTCTGAAATTGAGATCACTCACATTTTTCGGAACCCTTATTTCTATTTCGTCATTTGCATCCAGCGGTTCATCAGGAATCTCCACCCTTATAATTCCATCCATGAATTTTAATTTTCCTTCCTCTCTCTCAATATTACCATTTTTATCTGTGGCTGTTATGGAAAAGTTCTTTTCATTCCCTGAATAATTGTAGATATAGATATCATTTTCATCTTTAATCATTTCATGCTCCTTCCCTGATATATTTATCTTTACCTTCTCCACACCCACATTATCGCTTACATGGGCAAGTATCATGATGCTCCCGTTTTCCTCTTGTATTTCTGGAAGTAAAGCCGTATCTATTTTTGGAGGTGATGCATCATAGAAGGGAGGGTTTACGGAGAGAATGAAGATGGCAAGCCATGTAAAGAAATAGAAGGCAATGGAACCAAACCATTCCTTTCTTGTGAATAAATGAATATCCACCTTCATAATCTGCAGAATTTTTGCCATGAAACCTATGGAGGCTATGGCAAGGAGGAAGCAGAGGGGCCATCTTACGCTGCCATCAAGATTTCTCCATAGGAAATGGCATATTATTGCCATGAACACTCCGAAAGCAAAGGCAATAAAGGTGGTTTTTGCCTTTCTTCTTTCCTTTTCCATGAATTTTTCTTGGTCGAACTCAGGGAGTTTTATTTCCTCCTCCATGCTATGCTATGGAAAACCATTTAAAAAGATATTGTTACGTTGGCAGAACTGTGCAAATACCAAAGATTTTTTTAACCTCCTTTTCTATCAGAGTTGTGTTTACAGAATTGATACTCACCATAATGTTTCCCATATTCCTTATCATCCTTCTATTTGCCTTCTCTCTTATTTACTGGAAAACTTTTGGTGAGGCGGGCATAGGAAAAAAAGAAGTTGCTTTACTCATTGCCGGCTCCTCCTTCACCATGTTTCTGAATTTTCCGCTCTTTGTTTCCAGGGACTATTTTCTTGCCCTCAATGTGGGCGGTGCTTTAATCCCTCTTGCCCTCTCCTTTCATCTCATCGCCAGAAATTCCCACCACTTTCTCAAAATTCTTTCAGGTGTTGGTATAGTTTCCATAGCCACATATCTCATAACATTTGTTACAGAGGAGGGGGTGGTATCCTATTTTCCATATTATTTCATTCCCTCCGTTCTTTCCGTTTTGCTCTCCCTCCTCTTCTACTACCGTCATCCAAAAGCCATCTCGTTTTCCTACATAATTTCCACCCTTGGGGTTATCATAGGAGGTGATATGGCTCATCTGCCAGAAATTTTTTCCACTCCTTTCATGGGTTCCATGGGAGGGGCGGGCATATATGATATGGTTTATCTTGCAGGACTTATTTCCATCTGTCTCTCCTTCCTTTTTGTAGAGAAAAAAAGGGCGACGGCGGAAGAGAGAAGAAGGGAGAGATTGCAGAGGGAGATATATTCTGTGGGAGAGATGATGAAAATTGCTGGAGATTATAAAGATATTATGAAGGAAGTCTTGGGCGAGGATTTGGATGCCATTCCTCGTAATGAAGAGAAAAAGATAATTAAAAGAATGAACAGGGAGGTGAAAATATATGCAGACCCTGCGAAGAGAGTGATTGCATTCCTCATAGATTTTGTGATACTCTTTCCCCTCACCCTCCTTTTCCTCTTCCTCATGGATTTCAGAATTTACATCATAATCTCATTTCCTATCTTAATTCAATTTGTTTACTTTTTATTTTTTGAATCTTTATTTAAAACAACCGTTGGAAAAGCCCTTCTTGATTTAGAGGTGAGAGATATATACAATAGAAGTGCAGAACCCATGGCAATTTTCACCAGAAACATATTCAGGATAGTGGAATTTTTCCTCATTTTTTATGCCCTTTCCATCCTCTTGATTGCCCTCACTCCAAAAAAGCAGAGAATAGGTGACATGGTGGCGGATACTGTGGTGGTGGAGGTGGGAAAATGAATCTCCTCTATGCCATATGGCTTATATTCCCGGCATATGTTGCCAACGCCTCGGCAGTAATTTTTGGAGGTGGTGTGCCCCTCGATTTTGGAAAAAAATGGAGAGGAAAACCCATATTTGGCGAGGGAAAAACATGGAGGGGACTTTTGGGAGGCACCATGGCTGGCGTTATTGTTGGAATGGTGATGAACATTATTTATCCCTCTTTCAGTAGCGGTCTGAATGCCATCCTTATTCTATTTTCCCTTTCCTTTGGTGCCCTCGCCGGCGACTTGCTGGAGAGTTTTTTGAAGAGAAGAATGGGAAGAAAAAGAGGGGAGCCGTGGCCCATAGCAGACCAGATAGATTTTCTTCTTGGTGCCTTCTTCCTTTCATTTTTACTCTCAAGAGAGTGGTTTCTCTCCAATTTCACCCCATATCGTATTTTATTCCTTCTTATTTTCACTCCTCTGATACATTTAGTAACAAATTTATTGGCGTATGTATTAAAATTAAAGAAGGTGCCATGGTGATTGAATGGAAGACGACATAGTGGAGTTTGTTAAAGAAAGGATAAAAAGGGCGAATATAGGCGAGATGAACGAGGACTTAAAGAAATGGATGGAGGAGCATGGGGTGGAGGAGGCGGAGAGGGAGGAGGAAGAGGAAAAGATAGAGGGGAAATGCCAGATATGTGAGGCAAGGGAGGCAAAATACAGATGCATAAGATGTGGCAAGATTGCATGTAGCACCTGCTTTTGGACAATGCTGGGGATATGCAAGGAGTGCCTGCCCGAGGAGAAGATGAAGGAAATTAAAGAGGAGTATTTTTAAATGAAATAATATTTTGGGAAGGATGATTGACGCCACAAAATTTGATGAATGGTACAATGAGATAGTGGAAAAAGCAGATTTATGCGATAAGAGGTATCCTGTAAAGGGAATGAACATATGGCGTCCATATGGATGGAGATTGATGAGAAATGTTGACGCCCTTATAAGGGAGGAGATGGAAAGAACAGGGCATAATGAGGTTTATTTCCCCCTCCTAATCCCTGAAAGTTATTTTAAAAAGGAAGAGGAGCATATAAAGGGTTTTTCCCAGCAGGTTTACTGGGTGACCCACGCAGGGGACAATGAACTTGAGGAGCGCCTCATCCTTCGCCCCACCTCTGAAACTGCTCTTTATTCCATATTTTCCTTGTGGATACGCTCCCATGCTGATTTGCCTCTGAAGACATTCCAGATAGTCAATACATTCAGATATGAGACAAAGATGACGAAGGCATTTATAAGGGTGAGGGAAATACATTTCTTTGAAGCCCATACATGTCATGCCGATTTTGAGGATGCGGAGAGGCAGGTGAAGGAGGACCTGGAAATAGCAGGACGGCTTTTCAAGAAACTTGCCATTCCCTTCATGATAAGCAGAAGGCCCGACTGGGATAAGTTTGCAGGCGCATTTTATTCAATGGGGCTAGATGTTCTCATGCCATCCGGCAAGACCCTTCAGATTGGTTCCGTTCATCAGTACAAGCAGAACTTTTCCATACCTTTCGATATAAAATATGAAGGACTGGATGGAAAGCATTACTACTGCCATCAGACAACCTATGGAATGTCTGAGCGCATCCTTGGAGCAATCATAGGGATTCATGGAGATGAAAAGGGGATAAAACTGCCATCCTCCATAGCCCCTATACAGGTTGTTATAATTCCTATTCTATTCAAAGGATGGGAGGATAGGATTATGAAAGAATGTGAAAGAGTGGAGAAAGAACTGAAGGTAATGGGGTTGAGATGCCATCTAGATGATAGGGATAAAACGCCAGGCAACAAATTCTATGACTGGGAGCTGAAAGGAGTTCCATTGAGGGTGGAGATAGGACCTAAGGATGTAGAAGGTGGCGTAATAAGTATTGCAACAAGAGATGGAATTAAAAAGAAGATTGGAAGAGAGGAAATGGAAAAAATAAAGGAAGAGATGGAAGAGTATGATGAAAGATTATTCAAAAATGCCGAGGAATTCCTTATGGAGAATATAAAGAGAGTTGAAAGCACCGAGGAGGCAGACGCCCCCATAGTGGAGATTCCGTGGTGCGGGAAGGAGGAATGTGGGTTGAAGATGGAGGAGGAAATGGATATGAGCACGCTTGGCATCCCATATCCTCAGGAAGAATGCCATGGAAAATGTGCTGTATGCGGGGAAGAAGCAAAATCATGGCTCAGAATGGCTCGCACCTATTGATTCCATATATTTCTTCAATTTTTTTATGGTGCCAGAGGTTTTCAAGCTTTTTATTCTTCCCTTTCCTTCTTCTTTAAAGAGTTCGATAACCTTCTCCTTATCCTTATGGGGGCATCTTATTATGAAATATTTTCCCCTGTGAAGGACAAGTTTAAGGTTCATTCCAGATGCCTTTACAATTTCATATATCTCTTTTTTGGAAACATCATCCCCCGCAAAAATTATGTATCTGCGTCTCCCTCTTTTTTCCTTCACCACCATTTAGAGTTCTCCAAACTCCTCCTGCAAAT
>CAZWEL010000045.1:0-6571 GCA_964632955.1 uncultured Thermoplasmatales archaeon
CTGAAAAATATCATGTGGCAAAGATAAACACAGACATAGAGCATAAAAAGGATCTGGTGAGCTGCGGGCTATGCAAGCAGCATAAGAATACGACAGCCCTTCTCAACGTTGTTGTCACCAACAGATGCGATTTAAGATGCTGGTACTGCTTCTTTTACGAGGAGAAAGCAGGGTTTGTATATGAACCAACGCTGGAAGAGATAAAGGAGGGGCTTGAGGTTGCGAGGCGTTTCAACGGATATGTTCCTCCTATCCAAATAACTGGAGGAGAACCAAGTTTGAGAAAAGATCTCGCGGAAATGATAAAAATGATGAGGGATATGGGCTCTCCCCATGTGCAGCTCAATACAAATTCCATCTCCCTTGCCATAGATTATTTTGAGAATCCTGAAGAAACCATCAAAAAGGTGAACAGATGGGTGGAGGCGGGACTTAAAACCATATACACATCCTTTGATGGCTTAAGGGCGGATTCGAAAAGCAATGCCAAAAATCATTATGAGACGCCCTTTGCTCTGGAGGCGTATCACAGGGGAGGGATAAAGAGCGTTGTTCTTGTCCCCACGGTAAGTCAGTTAAATTTGAAGGAGATGCCAGAGGTGGCAAAATTTGCCATGAGAAACTATGCCATCGGCATAAGAGGCGTTAATTTTCAACCCATATCTCTAGTGGGGCACATAAAGAAGGGAGACAGGGATAAATTGAGGGTTGTCCAATCAGATATAGTGGAGGAGATAAGGAAAAAGTTCAATTTTGGAATGGAGGCATGGTATCCCGTGCCAACTGTGGCTGCTTTGGCGGATATAATAGGAAAGGAACCCCATGTTCACTTCTACAATAATGAGAAGTGCGGCATAGCCACCTATGCCTATGCGGACAGAGAGCATGACAGGCTTATACCCATCACGGAATTCGTGGATGTGGATAGATTCATAACAGATATATCAGCCCTCCAGTCAAGTTTCCTTAAAAAGGCGCTCTTCGGCGCAAAACTTGTGCCTGATGTCATAAAATACGGGAGCATGAGGAAGGCGCTGGCGGAGAAATTGAAGGAATACATTATTCAGGATGAGCTGCCGAGTGGCGGTAAACTTTCGGAGATACTGGAGGATGTGATAGAGAAGGGAGATTACAGGGCGCTGGGCAAGTTCCATCATCAATTTTTGTTCCTTGGCATGATGCATTTCCAGGATTATTACAACTACGATGTCAATAGAGTCCAGAGATGCAGCATTCATTATCTTGCTGGTAATCGTCTCATACCCTTCTGCACATACAACGTATTTCCAAACATTCATAGGGACAGATATCTCTCAAAGCACAAAGTTACAGGCGAAAGGGCGGAGAAACTCATCAAAAAATCCATGGAAGCAAAGGAAAGGGTGGAGAAATTCAGGGAGAGAAAGGATGAAATCGTATCATCGGAGACGTACAGAAAGATATACGGACTGGCGTGATGGAATGAGAGGCAAGGGCAAATCTTATAAAACACTTTTTTATATTGCCTTCCAATGAGAAGAAGAAAGACGAATCCACAACTCCTTCGTACCATCGACATGCTATATGAGGTGGCAAGGAAAAACAATGCTGCCGTATGGAGAGCGGTGGCAAGGAAACTGGAGAAGCCATCCAAAAACTGGGCAGAAGTCAATGTTGGGAAGATAGTGAGACATTTAAAGGAGGGAGAGATAGCAATTGTTCCAGGAAAAGTCCTGGGGATGGGAGACGCCGCCAGCATAGAGGTGGCTGCCTGGAAGTTCTCCAAGACGGCGAAGGAGAAAATAGAAAAGGCAGGAGGAAAATGCTACAGTATTCGTGAACTGGTGGAAAAGAATCCCAACGGAAGTAATGTAAGGATAATAGGTGGTTAAATGGCGGTTATAGATGCCAGCGATATGCCCATAGGCAGGCTTTCCTCCCTTGTAGCAAAAAGATTGCTGAAGGGAGAGGAAATATTTATTGTCAATGCCGAGAAGGCAATAATAAATGGAAAAAAGGAAGAGATAATCAATAGATATAAAAGGAAAAGGGAGATAGGGGGGACAAAGAGGAAGGGACCCTATTTTCCAAAAATGCCCCACATGATAATAAAGAGAACGGTTAGAGGAATGCTCCCCTATCAGCAGCCGAAGGGGAGGAATGCTTATAAGAAATTGAGGGTGTATATTGGTGTGCCTGACGAACTGAAGGACAAGGAGATGGAGAGGTTGAATCTCAAAAAATCGGTAAACTATATAACCCTGAAAGAATTGTCGGAGTATTTGGGAGTAAAATGGCAGAAGTAATCGTTACATCCGGGAAGAGGAAAAGTGCAGTTGCAAGGGCATATATAACTAAAGGAAAGGGGAATATAAGAATAAACAGCATGAATCTTGCCGCCTTCCCTTCGTTTTTCCGCCAGATAATGGAGGAGCCTCTCAAGCTTGCGGAAAAATACAGGAGCAAGGTGGACATAAGGGTGAATGTGAGAGGAGGCGGACCCGTGAGCCAGGCGGAGGCGGCGAGAACAGCCATAGCCAAAGCACTGGCGGAATTTTCCGGCGATGAGGAAATAAAGCAGATGTTCATGGAATATGATAGAAGTTTGCTGGTGAGTGATACAAGGAGGGCGGAGCCCAAGAAGCAGCTTGGCAGAGGCGCAAGAAAGAGAAGGCAGAAGTCCTACAGGTGAGAAAATGATAATACCGGTGAGATGTTTCACATGCGGGAAGGTGCTGGGCTCCATATTTGAAGAGTATAAGAAGAGAGTGTACATAGATGGAGAGGAACCGAAGAAGGTGCTGGATGAACTTGGAGTAAAAAGATACTGCTGCAGGCGAACCATTATCTCCCACCCAGTTTTCATAAAGGGTAATGAGGTAAAGGAACCCATAGATGAGGCAGCCCAGTACGAGTAAGGGCGAGAGACACCTTTTCCCTTATTCTCTTTTTGCGTCAAAACCAAAAAGATAAAAATCAGGGGGCATTTCCTGTTGTGCACTGGGCAGATGTGGTGGCGGAAAAACTCGCCGCCCAGCATAAAAGGCATGTTCTTGCCACAGCTATAACGCCGTCTGGACCCATACATGTTGGTAATTTAAGAGAGGTGATGACCACAGAGGCGGTTTACAGGGCTCTTAAAGATAGAGGAGCAGATGTGGAGTTAATATACATAGGCGATACCTTTGATCCTCTCCGGAAGGTGTATCCTTTTTTGCCACAGGAATATGAAAAATATGTTGGTATGCCTCTAGCGGATATACCCTGTCCATGTGGAGGGCATGAAAATTATGCCATGCATTTTCTCGAACCATTCCTTAACAGCCTCAAGGATTTGGGCGTATCACCTCATGTTTATCTTGCCCACGAGGTTTACAGAAAAGGGTTGTACAGGGATTCCATAAAAATGGCACTGGATAGTGCAGAGAGGATAAGGGAGATAATGAACACCATAGCCCATCGCGAACTTCCTGAGACATGGATGCCCTTCAATGTGAAATGTGAGAAATGTGGGAAACTTGATGGAGAAATTGTAGCATATGAATGGCCCCACTCCACCTATAGATGCAGGGCATGCGGTTATGAAGGAACAATAAATCTCGAGAAAGGGGGCACAGGAAAGCTCCCCTGGAGGGTTGACTGGCCCGCGAGATGGAAAATATTTGAGGTAAGTTTTGAGGCATTTGGGAAAGATCATGCTGCGGCAGGAAGTTCGTGGGATACAGGAAGAATTATTGTGGAGGAGATATTCAATTATTCCCCGCCCATGCCTCTCGTTTATGAATTCATACATCTGAAGGGCAGGGGGGCAATGCATGGCTCTACCGGGGTGGCTGTTGCCTCCGATGAAGTACTCAAAATCCTTCCATCGGAGGTGGTTAGATTTCTCTTCATGAAATATGAGCCCAGCCGCCATATAGAATTCGATACCGGATTTGGATTACTGGACCTGGTGGATGAATACGACAGATATGAGCGCATATACTTTGGCTTAGAAAAGGAAACGAGCGGAACTAAGGATGCAAAAAGAGTATATGAATTATCCCAACCACATGGCATTCCCGCAAAAATGCCCCTGAATATTCCATATCGCCACCTTGCCGTGGTGGCACAGATAGGCAATAAATTCGATGAAGTGGTTGAGATACTCAGCAGGAAGCATGAGATAAAGGGATATGACATGGAGAGATTGAGAGAAAGATATGAGAAAATAAGATACTGGCTTGAAAATTATGCTCCGGAGGAAATAAAATTCCAGCTCATGCATGAAAAACCAGATGTAAATCTTGAGGAAGAAGAAATAAAATTCCTTTCTGTTTTAAAGGAAAAATTCAAAGAACTGGAATGGGAGGCGGAGAGCATCCACACCACCATACATGAGACGGCAAAGGAAATGGGGCTCTCTGCTGGAAAGGCATTCAGGACGATATACAGAATAATGCTTGGGGAGAATAAAGGACCGAGGGCAGGTTACTTTTTACAATCCCTTGGAAAGGATTTTGTAATTAAGAGGATTGAGGATTTCACCTGAAAATAGCATATGGTATTTCCATGCATTCTCCACCCACAATTCTAAATGCCTTCATCTCGCCCATTATTGGATCCACGACCAAGGCGGCATGATAGGGCTGGGTGAAGTATGTCTTTTGGGTTTCCATATCTATTGATGACATGAAGCTTGAGTATCCGAGATGGGAATGATACCATCCAAGAAGGACATATTCATAATCGATCTCATCAAGGGCATCGAATAGTTTCTCAAACGCATCCCTGTGGAACCGAACATAAACGGAGGATGCTTCCAGAGGAGCAGTTGCTATATCATATACAACAGCATATATTCCATCCCATTTTCTCACGTCCCCTACAAGCAACCCCATGCTTTCCTTTCCCTCCAGGCATCCTTCATAGCAGTGTTTCAGTATTTTCATCATTGCATCCTCTCTTATGTAAAAATCCAGTTTTTCTTCTCTTCCCGCCTCCACTCTTTTTTCCACCTCATCACTTTTTCTTGCGTATCTATTTTCCATAATATACCCGCTCCTTTTCATATATTCTTCCATGCTGTCCTTCCCGTACTCAAAAATTATGCTGGAAGGCGGTGGCTTTATCGCATATTCTTTCCTTATTTCTTCATTTATCCTTACCATCTTCCTCTATTATCTTGGGCCTTTTCCTGGTTTTTCTTGGAATTTCATAGGGATGCTTGTTGAAATATTCTGCTGCTCTTGTGCAGGAATCCGTTTCAAACGGGCTCTCCGGATTTGGATTGGCAAGGAGTATTTCAAGCCCCTTTATGAAGGTTAGCAACGTTGAGCGGAAATTCCATCCATCCAGCAACTTTGTGCATACATATCCTCCGTCTTCAGGAGGCATTATATTGGGATGAAAAATGGCACTTTTCCATCTAACAATGGGTGTCTGGTATGGGTAGTCCTCGGTTATTATTATCTTCAATTTATGATTGTATTTGTGTGCCACATCTCCATCCTTCCATACGGGACCGGGGGTATCAACCAAGGTGACATTTATTTCGAGGGGAAGTTTTTTTATTTCGGGGTCTGATAAAACAAAGTGATGCCTAAGGTTCCTCTTGCATTCCTTCAACTCGTTTTTTATTCTCTTTATAAGCAAATCTTTTGGGAGTGGCATTTAACCCCCTTCAGGGTCAGGAATCAACTCTATTACATCCCCATCCTGAATCATCGCATCCTCCACCGTCAGCTCCGCCTGCAAAATTTTTTTCCCCAGGCGAACAACATACGCCCCTGGATTTTTCTTCCAGTAATTTGCTGCCTCCTCAATAATTTCCTCCACAGTATTATCTTCCTCCACTTCCATACTTATCCTGTTACCTGTCTCCGCATCTTTAATCGTTATCTTCATTTTCCTCCACCATACCCAAAATGATTATTTGTTTAAAAATATTTCACATGTAGTGCTCTGACGACATTAAATCACAAAAGAATACCAGAATTCATTTCATTTTTGAAGAGTGTAAGTTGTATGGTGGGTATGGCTACATCTTCCGCCTCTCAATGAAAATTTCATCGGCTTTCATTTCCATCCACATGTTATTCCGCAACTGCCATCTCCCCCATACAGGAGGCATTCATCACTGAAAGCAAAGGTATAAAAAACAATCTCACAGTCACCAATAATATTATCAATGATTTATTCATAAACCACCTGTATGACTGAATGGAAAGAACATATGCATATACCCTCCTAAAATTCAATCAATATAAATATCCCCTCCTATTTTATTCCCATGATTTCAAGACCTCGGGGCACACGTGATTTCACTCCCGAAGAAATGAGAAAGAGGAGATGGCTCGAGAACAGAATGAGGGAGGTCTTTGAGAAATATGGCTATGAGGAGATTGCCACCCCAACTTTTGAACATCTTGACTTATTCACCCTTAAATCGGGAGAAGGAGTCATAGATGAAACCTATGCCTTTGAAGATAAATCAGGAAGGAAACTCGCCCTCCGCCCTGAGCTTACTGCTCCTGTGATGCGTTTTTATGTGGAGCGATTTCAGATGGAGACAAAGCCATTGAAATTCTATTATTTTGGAAACTGCTTCAGA
>CAZWEL010000046.1:0-6524 GCA_964632955.1 uncultured Thermoplasmatales archaeon
CTCCTATCATAGGCAAAATGGGAATATGGTAGTCATATATAAGGATGATGGTTGCAGTTACGAATGCATTTCCTTGATGTAATGGAAGTAGCCGGCAAAAAGAGAACTTATTATGCAGGCAACAACAAGAGAAAACCTTGTTACAAACTGCGGTCCCTTAAAGGCACCTGATGAAATCCATGTTGTCCAGTAGCCGGCAAAGAAGAGGAGGATAAAAAAAATATATTCAAAGGGTCTGCCCTTAACCCTTTCTCTATTTCTTTTGAGCCATTTATATAAAAGGAGCCAGAAAGAAGAGGCGAATATGATAACAGCAATAAGAATAACCAGCGGGATTCTCCATTCCTCCATTATAAGCTATGGAAAAATCCCATAAAAATATTCTGGTGAAAGGCATTCCGAGGCTTTTAAGCCAAGAAAATATAAAGTGAAAAATAAGTTGAGCATAATTTCCTAGGAGGAGATAGAATGTATATCGGTCTATTAATAAACATATAGACTCATTTGAAAATATCTCCCAGATTCTTTATTGAGAAGCATTAGCAGTGGGTATTGCAGGATGCATAATCATAAGATTCACAGGAGTTTCACAGCATCCTCTATTATCTTTTTGTGGTCGAAGGCAAGAGGAGGCAGATTATCCAAATCAAAGAATTTTGCCTCCGCCGCGTCATCTCCCGCCTTTGCCTCCCCGTCTCCCTCAAGAAGAAATGCTATGGAAATGGTATGTCCCCTCGGATCTCTATCTGGGTCAGAATAGACGCCAACAAGTTTCTTCACCATCACCCTTATTCCAGTTTCCTCCTCAAATTCTCTTATTATTGCATCCTCCACCCTTTCACCATATTCGACAAACCCTCCTGGAAGTGCCCATTCTCCCTTGAAGGGCTCGTTTCTTCTCCTTATGAGAAGTATCTTTCCCTCTCTTATGAGCACTCCATCAGTTGCAACACTCGGCTTCATAAAATTATGCTCCATACAATTACCTCATCGGAGGATGTTTCCCCTGCTATATTATGAGCCACCGCCTTTATCACATGTCTACCTATGGAGAAATCATTCCATTCCCATGTTATTTTGCTCCCTCCTTCACTTGCTACAAGCTCATCATCGAGGTAGATGTCTATATATTCAGCATCTCCTTCTGCCTCCACTTCAATGCTTCCAAGGACGAGAGCAGATTTTGGCAGAAAAGAAAATTTTTCCTCATTGAAGAGATATACTCTCCCTTCCAATGGCTTAGTTATGTTTACCAGTGGAGGTACAACCCCAAATATGCAATGGGCGTCCGCCACCGCCGGCGCCTCCTCTGTATAATTTTCCCTCCTTAAGATAGTGTAGAACTCATAGTATCCATCCTCATCCGGTGTGAACTCCCATTTATAGGGGGGGCTATCTATGCTTCCATATAGTTTCCATCTTCCACCCAAGTTGGTCTTCTTTCTGTAGTAGAGTTCAACTGTGCCATTATCTGTAACTTCCGCCGTTATGTTCACTGATGAGGTCGAAATTTCTTTATCAACTCTCGCCCTTGAAGTGAGGGGCATAGATGGCAACTCTATGGTTGGATCCCCCATTAAATTGTATTCTGTCATGGTGAGGTAGTCGGCGTTTCCCATGAAGGGGATATGGGTGACATATGCCTCTTTGGCAAGAGCAAACATCTCTCCAACCCTGTTGTTTCCATCATAGTATGCCTTGAAGAAAGCCGTATCAAGGTATCCGCTCAACCCTGATTTTATGGCAGTTCCAAGATAAACATAGGCAACCCTGCTGCTTCCCGCATATGCTATTCCTCCTCCTGAAGGATTGAGCAAGAACATCTCGCCTAGGCAGTCATAGCCCTCCACATCAAATTCATTGGTGGAACACGCCATGGCAAATGCAACAGGCATGAATGAATTGTGAAGCATAGATAAATCATCTATGGTGAAATGTCCAGCATTCCAGCCCATACCGTAGGGGCTTCCATGGGAGGCAAAGTTAACCATCATCACTCCACTGTTAATCCATTTTGCTATCTCCTCCTCATTGGCTGTTCCATCTTTTGGATATTCATCTGTTTCGTAGAGTTTTATGGTATCCAGATTTATCTCGCTGCTCACCATCTCCTTCAGATACTCTCCCTCTCTAATATCTGTATCCCAGAAAAGTTCCACTCCAGCCATCAAAGCCCTGTGAGGGGGAGTAACATAGCTCTTTATCCTGTTTATGAGAAGATTTAAATCGGCGGAGGAGCTGGCGGGCAATCTCCCTATGTAAATATCGGGATGCAAATCTGGTCTGTCATCCTTTCTCTCTCCAAATAGATTGTCATTGTCCTTATCCCAGGATGAAAATGCTCCTCCTGAGTCATATATATCGGCATAATATAAATCTGAGGGGGCTTCCGGAATATCGCTTATACCAGTGGAGACATATCTGACAGGCATGTTTTCAGCATCGCCAGCAAGCATGACATATTTTATTCCCCAGTTCTCTATGGCATCTTTTATGAAATATTTTATCTTCTCTGGCTCATCCCTTCCCTGGACAGGAAAATATTTTCCGCCATATATTTCATTTAATCCAACCACCATGGTAGAGATGCCCCTTTCATCTTTAAAATCTTTAAGGGATTTAAGGGGTGCAAGCCATTCATCCGGAGTGATTATTAAAAAATCATAGGCATCGGTTTTATTTGTTGGCATGGATGGCAGATGATAATCTATATTTATGTCGAAATCATCGGCATAGAGTATCTCATTTTTAACTGCATTATACCTCACAGGATAGAGATGTATTGAAAGAATAACAGCATGCTCTCCGTTCACTATTCCTCCTCCGGTGGTGTAATTGTACCACGAAAATGGATAAAAGGCATCTTTGGAATATATGCTTCCTTCCTCCACCTCCATTTTTTCTCCATTGAGAGGAATGGCAGCAGGAGATGGCTCAATTTTTCTATCAATCTCCATATGCTTTATTCCAGTCGGCTTTACCTCTATTCCATCTATTTTTGTTCCCATCGGGAATGTGTATACCAGAGTTCTGTATGGCAACATGGGATACCCGGGATTTATTGCATAATTCATACCTTCCACTTCTACTCTGCAGTATTTTCCGTCCTTTACAATGCTTATACCATTGCTGCCTCCTGAGGGGGGAATAAAAAATGGAAGAAGTGCCATAGCCACCAGTATTGCAAATATCTTTTTCATGGATATGCCCTCCTCAGCAGACGTGGGAAAGGAGTCGCATCCCTTATATGATCAAGTTTTGCAATCCAGGTGACAAGGCGCTCCATCCCTAGGCCGAAACCAGAATGGGGGACAGACCCATATTTCCTCAAATCAAAATACCATTCATAGTTCTCTATCTTTGCTCCATCTCTTTTAAGCCTCTCCACCATGGATTGTATGTCCTCCTCCCTTTCGGAGCCACCTATTATCTCTCCATATCCTTCGGGAGCAAGCATATCAGCACATTCCACCGTTTTTTTATCTGGAGCAACTTTCATGTAGAATGCTTTGGCTTCCACAGGAAAATTGGTTATAAATATGGGCTTTTCTTCGCCTTCTACCAGAGCTCTTTCATGAGGTGTGCCAAAATCATCACCCCATTCCATTTCAAAACCCTTTTCTCTTAAAATTTCCAGTGCCTTCTCGTATTTTATCCTTGGAAAAGGTGGCTCTATCACTTTCAACTCCTCTACCTTCCTTCCGAGAAATTCAATCTGGGATTTGCATTCCTCTGCTACCCTCCTGCAGACATGGGATATCATTTCCTCCTGCAGGTTCATGTTTCCCATGTTGTCCACCCATGCTTCCTCTGCTTCAAGATGCCAGTATTCTATGAGATGCTTTCTTGTCCTTGATTTCTCAGCCCTGAAGGATGGGGTTAAACTCCATACCCTTTCCAGAGAGAAAATCATTGCCTCTAAGTACATCTGTGCCGTCTGACTCAGATATGCTGGCTGACCGAAGTAATCAAATGAAAACACCGTCGCTCCTCCTTCTGCAGCATTCATGGTTATTACACTTGGTGTCACTTCGTAAAAATCATTTTCATGGAACCATTCCCTTATGAAACGAAGCACTTCTGATTTTAACTTCATCACTTCTGTGAGTTTTCTGGAACGCAACCACAGATGGCGATTGTCCAGAAGAAACTCCGTACTCTGATGTTCTGTTATGGGAAAATCCTCGGCAAAGGAGATGACCCTGAAGCGGGTGGCGTGCAATTCTCTTCCGCCAGGTGCTCTCTCATCCTCATGTATCATTCCCTCCACTTCCACGGATGATTCTATCAATGCCTTCTTTGCATTGCTGAATTCGTCATCCTCCACCTTGCCTTTTTCTACCACCACCTGCATTATTCCGGTGGCATCTCTTATGACAGCAAAAATCAGTTTGCCGCTCCTCCTTTTCCTGTAAATCCAGCCCCTTATCCTTGCCTCCTCGTTCTCACCCTTCTTTAAAGCATCCTCTATATGCACGAATTCCATTGCTTTAATAACTTTGCATCATAAAAATCTTTACCCTTCTCAACTTGAAAATCCATATTCTGTCATTTGCCTATATGGGCTATTTCTTCACTTCCTTATGTAACTGCCACAAAATCCAATAACCTCCTTTTCCACTAATCTGTACACTAATGAAATGACATAATAGGGGATGGTGAGGAATAAACTCACAACAGGAGTTAACATGCAGAACATGTTATTGAACCTTGTATTGATAAAAAGTGGATGAAATGAGGGCAAAAGTGATGAAGAGGATAGGTATGGAAATAAGCAAGAAAAGCCGAGAATGCTTTCATCAAAGATGAATGAAAATTTGACACTAGGGTTGCAATGGGATGTATTGATGGCTGTCCAGTAACGCCACAAAACAATTGAATGGAATATTGCTGATGTTAAAGGAAAAAGCATTGAAGAATAGATGGATTTGCTGGAAATGGGCAGGAAGGTTAATAGAAAATTATTTTTCCTATATCATATATATGTATACTGAAAGGGTGTTAATTTGATTAAAAAAATAGTTATTCCAACAGATGGATATGGGCTTGAGAATCATGTCATAAGATATGTTGCTCGTGCCTTCCCCTCAGCCGAATTCTGCCTCATAAGCGTTATAAATACATGTGAAAGAGGAGTGCAGTTAACAACACTGCTTTATAAAGAAATGAAGGAGAGCGCTGAGAGGGCAATAGAAAGAGGGAAAGAGATTCTGGAGGAAGAGGGTGTGAAGAATATAAAAACAAGTATTATCCAAGGGCTTCCGTCCAAAAAAATTGTGGAATATGCATCCAGAAGAGATGCGGACCTCATAGCAATGAGGGTTTATAGCAGAAAAACTACCGCCAGTGCTCAGAGAATTGGCTCTACCATAAAAAATGTTATGAAAAAAAGCCATGTGCCCATTCTCACTCTTGCTCAGGAATGCAACAGAGTGCCAATAAAAAAGGTGCTTTTCGCCACAGATGGCACAGGAAAGAGTGAGAGGGCAAAAAATTTTGCCATCCTCTTTTCTTCCTTTTACAAAACAGATATGGAAGTGCTTTATGTTATGGATGAAAATGAGCGAGGAAGCCACGGAGAAAATGTGCTCGAAAATACGAAATGGAAGGCTTCCTTCTTGGATGTGAAGGTGGATAAAATACTGGAAAAGGGAGATGTGGTGGAAAAAATACTAAAGCATGCAAAAAATAATGATATCATCATAATGGGATTGGGAAGAAGATTTCTATTCTGGCATTATCTGGGGCATGTCACCCAGGCAGTATGCACCCATTCTCCAGTCCCTGTCATATTTGTTAGATATACGAAAAAGAGGTGGGAGAAACGGATGCCCCGCAGATAATAACTCTCTCGATATTTATAATAAGTTACATTCTGATATTCAGCGGAAGACTGGAAAGAAGCACGGCAGCCCTCCTTGGATTGTTCCTCCTGGCGTCTGCTGGGTATATCTTTGGTTTTCTCACCTTTGAAGAAATGATTTCTCATGTGGAGTGGGATGTTATCATACTCCTTTTTGGAATGATGACCTATGTGGGATTGATGGCGAAGACGGGGTTCTTCAAATACATAGGAATAAAGGCAATCAAACTTTCCATGGGAAAACCATGGCTCATATTCCTATATCTGAGTTTGATTACAACCTTTATTTCCATGGTAATAGATAATGTTACCACCATCCTCCTCATGATTCCCCTTACTGTGGAGGTGGCAGATATGCTGGAGATAAATCCCATCCCCATAATGCTGGGGGAAGCAATTCTCTCAAATGTTGGAGGTGTTGGAACCATGATAGGTGATCCGCCAAACATAATGATTGGTTTATTTTCAGGTTACTCCTTCAACGATTTTATAATAAATCTTTTTCCACCTGTCCTTGCATCCCTTGCCATTTCAATAATAATTGGAAAGGTAGTTTATAGGGAATGGGCGAAGAAAAATGCGAAAAATATAGAGAGCATATTAAAAATGAGGGCATCAAGATATATAATAAACAAGAAGAGGATGAAACTGCTCCTCTATA
>CAZWEL010000047.1:0-6405 GCA_964632955.1 uncultured Thermoplasmatales archaeon
AATATGGGAGGCACAGTATGGAAATCCGCCAGCACCCTTAAAGGCAGATTTCACTTGGACGCCTTCCCAGCCCACAAGGGGGCAGTATGTGCACTTCAATGATTTATCAACAGGAGATATTCAATCATGGGAATGGAACTTTGGAGATGGAACAACAAGCAATCAGCAGAATCCTGTGCATTCTTATAGCACACTTGGAACATTCCAGGTTACTCTCACCATAACTTCATCAACAGGAGAGGATACAATAACCAAAAATATTACTGTTATCAACGCCCTCCCTGTGGCATCCTTCTTCTATAACCCTCTAAACCCTGTGGAGAACGAGACAATTAACTTTGACGCATCGACGAGTAGCGATTCAGATGGCTCCATAGTTTCATATGAATGGGATTTTGGAGATGGAAGCACAGCCACTGGTATGACAGTGAGCCATTCCTATGGTGCAACGGGCAAGTATAAGGTGACTCTTACCGTTACAGATAGCGATGGAGCACAGAAGAGCATATATAAATATGTGACAGTAAGCGAGGCAGGAAGCAATACGCCTCCAGTGCCTTCCTTCACCTATTCTCCCTCAAATCCTTCTCCGGGAGATTCTGTGAGCTTCGATGCCAGTGCCAGTTATGATGAAGATGGAACAATACAGCTTTATATATGGGACTGGGGCGACGGCAGCCAGCTAGAGGAGAAAACGCTTCCGACAGTTATTCACTCATGGAACACCGATGGAGAATATACCGTCACCCTTACTGTTAGAGATAATAATGGAAGTGAGAGTTCATACAGCAGTATAATAAATGTTGGAGGGAGTGGGGAAAATAAGCAAATCATAATCTCCTTCGGAAATCTTGACGTGATTTCAATAGAGAAGGGAAAGGAAAGGAATGTTGGTGTGGATGTAAGTGCTATTAACTTTACAGCAACGAATGTGAGAATAATTGTAACCGAAAATGGAAATCTGACAGTAACACCTCAGAATATCATCTCTCGCCTGAAATCAGATGAGACAGATAAGATATATCTGAAAATAAAAACACCTGAGAATATGAGTGAGGGAACGGTTAAAATAAAACTTAAGGCGGTGTGCGATGAGGGAGTGGAAAGCGACGAGGAATACATAAATGTGGTTATTCATAAAGGTGGGGAGTCACCATCCTTCACCTTTGTCATGCTTCTTGCTGCTGCCATGGCAATGGTTGCCTTCAGGTATATAAGAAGAAGGAAATGAGCGAATTAGATTTGGCAAGATTCATCGTTGGCATTTCCCTCCTTAGCTATGCCGCCTATACAGATTTGAAGACAAGAGAAGCGAGCAATAAAATATGGTTGCTGATGGGTCTGCTGGGCATCCTTTTCCTAATATTTGAGCAGCCGGATGCCATGAAAACAGCAATTTCCATTGCTGTCTCCATCCCTCTCGCCCTCCTTCTTTATGTTTTTGGAATGGGGGGCGCGGATGTCAAAGCCATGTGGGCTGTCACCCTTCTGTCACCTCTTCCCCCATCTTTCTACGGATTGCCATATTTTGTTTCTCCCATGTTCATATTTCCTCTCACCTTTCTAATAAACTCTCTCCTTCTCGTTTCCTTTCTTCCTCTCGCCTTTTTCCTTTACAATTCAAAAAGAGGAGACATCTCATTTCCCCAATGCCTTTTTGGATACCGCATGGAGGTGGAGAAGGCAAAAAAATCCTTTGTATGGAGCATGGAAAAGGAGGATGGGAGCAAGGGGATAATGCCCGTGAAGAATTTTGATTTTGATTCAGCAGGAAGCAGCAAAAAAATATGGGTGACACCAAAAATGCCTTTCCTTGTTTTCATGGCTTTTGGTTTTTTACTCTCCTTCACCTTTGGAGATATATTATTCTTTATCCTTTCCCTTCTTCACTAACTTCTCCAGTTCCTCTGCCCTCTGTTTCATGGTTTCAATCAATCTTTTCTGGCTCAGTATGAGATTCCTCACGGATTGCTTGTATTCCTCGGCAGCAGAATCTAAAATAACTCCTATGAGGCGGCGATGCCTGTTTATCGCCTTCACAAGGCGGAGATACTCCTCCGCCTCCTCCTCGCCCACCTCTGTTTTTATCTCCTCATATGTTTTCCTTGCCTCCTCTTCCCTTTCAAAAATATCCTGTATTTTCTTCAGCAGAGTTGTTCTGTTGAAGGGTTTCACTATGTAGTTTTCTATTTTATCAACGGGTTTATCCTTGGTATCTTCAGGAGTTAAAGGAAGGGCAGTGAGCATGGAAACCGGAATGTTCTTTAAATCTTCGTCACTCTTAATCTTTTTCAGAGTTTCCCATCCATCCATTTTTGGCATTAGTATGTCCAGGAGTATGAGATCTGGCTTTTCCTTCTTCGCCTTTTTGTATGCCTCCTCTCCATCATAGGCGGTGATGACATCATACTCGCTTTCCAGCATTCTCTTAACTATGTCCACAATCTCCGGCTCATCATCTGCTATCAGTATTTTCTTCTTCATCATGCCGCCTCCTGCAGTTTTATAAGCACCTCTCTAATTGTGCTGGATGATTCCACAATGTCCTTCACAAGCTGTTTTCCGAAGGGCTGGAAATCCTCCCCCCCTCCTGCTTCTATCCTTTTTCTTATCATATCCATTATTGCATCAGCCGATGGCATTTCGAGAAATATTTTTTCTATATCTCTTCCCCTCAGATATTCTTTTATTCTGTCAACCATTTCCACCGATGCAAACACTACAGAGATATGAATTTTTTCCTCATCCAGTTTGCTCACCACATATTTAATAATATCATCATCTTTGAGAAAATCCACATCATCTATCATAATAATGACGGGAATCTCGATGTATTTTTTCCTTAGAAAAATACGGGAGAAGAAGGATGCTCTCGTCTCCCTTTCCAGTGTTTCCTTGAATTCCTGAAATTTTAAATCATCTCCTCCGTGAAAATAGAGGGGTTTTACCTTGTAAAGGGGAGCAAACTGCTTTATCCACAGCAGAAAGGTGGTTTTTCCTATGCCGGTTTTTCCAAGAACCCAGATACATTCACTCTTGCCCCCAAGTGCCTTCAGAATGACTCTCCTCGCCTCCTCCTTATAAATCATGAAGTTTGGATTGGGTTCATTTGGACTGAGGAATATATTTTCCACCATTTGCATATAAATGCCATATCCTATATATTTCTTTCACTTTTTCCCGATGAAGTATGTTAGGAAACTAACCTTCTATTTTCAACGCCTCCGGATTGAGACAGTTGGGCGGCGTTTTCCCCTTCAGGGCAGCAAGCACATTTTCCGCCACCATCACCGCCATTCTGCTCCTAGTTTCATAGGATGCTGAGCCGATATGGGGGGTGAGAACAACATTTTTAAGATTGGCTAGCCCAGGATGTATTTCCGGCTCATTTTCAAATACGTCCAGGGCAGCCCCTCTAATCCATCCCTCCTTCAATGCTTTTACTAATGCTTCTTCATCAATGCATTTTCCTCTGGCAGTATTTATCAGATATGAATTTTTCTTCATCATTCTTAGTTCATTCTCACCTATCATGTGATATGTTTTGCTGGTGAGGGGAACATGGAGGGAGATAAAATCCGCCTCTCTCAGGAGAGTTTCCAGAGGGACATATTCTGCTCCCAGCTTCTCCATCTCTTCCTTTCTTTTCCTGCTGTAATAAAGGATTCGCATATTGAAACCTCTGCCCCTTTTTGCCACCGCCTGTCCTATCCTTCCAGCCCCTACTATGCCAAGAGTTTTTCCATAGATATCATCCCCGAGCATGAGGAGGGGAGCCCATCCTTTGAATTTTCCATCTCTCATGAATTTATCTCCTTCAACAATTCTTCTCGCCACCGCCATGATAAGAGCCCATGTTAAATCCGCCACCGTTTCCGTAAGCACTCCAGGAGTGTTGGTTACAAATATGCTTCTTTTTGTTGCCTCTTCTATATCTATATTGTCCACTCCTACGGCATAGTTGGCTATTATTTTCAGGCGAGGAGAGGCATCCATTACTTCCGCATCTATTTTATCTGTCAATAGGCATATAAGAACATCTTTGCCGCGCACCCCCTCAATTATCTCCTCCTTTGATGGGGGAGCATCCCCTTCATATACTTCAATTTTATGTCCCTCCAGCATTTTCATGCCCTCTTCAGGCAATCTCCTGGTAAGAAATATCCTTGCCATGATGGTATATCAGATGGGATTTTAATTTTAATGGGTTGAGCAGTTAAAACACATAGAAAACCAGCACCATCCCCAGCCCCACTATGAGAAAGATTATCCATATTATGTAGAGCCATGCTATGCGGCGCATCCATCTGGCTTTCTTTTCAGGGGTATCGAAAAATTCACCCAGTATGGCATCATCTTCAATCTTCATGTTGCTCGAGAAGTGCTTTTATTCTCTTCCTCCTGAAGAAATCCTCCCTTTCCCTTTCCTCCAGCTGCCTCTCTATGTAGGAGATGGTGTTGAGAAGACGGGGTATGAATATGTATTCCAAAGCATTAACTCTACGCTTTGTCTTCTCTATTTCTTTCCCCAGCATCTGCACACTTCCCTCTATGGATGCAAGTTCCACAATCTTATCCAATGCTTTCATTGCCCTGAATATTGCTTCATCAATAAGGGCATTGGTGGAAAGCATGCTGTAATCCGGAATTTTTCCCTCTTCTATACTAAATTCCGGGATGGAAACTCCCATGATGCTTTTCCCTCCTGCCTCCATTTTTCTTTCCATACCAATTTTTTCTGCAATCTCCTTCACCTGCTCTTCACCCATAGCCATCTCCGCCATCACCAGTGCCTTATATGCCTTCGCCAATGCTTTTTCCATCTCGCTTCTCGCCTCCCTCCTCTTCTTTATGAGCTCAAAAAAGGAGGAAACGAGAGCATCTCTCTTCTCTGAAAGAAGCTGATGCCCCTTAACTGCCAGTGCCTTCCTTTTCTTTATCTGTAGCAGTTCCATCCTTGTGGGCGTTACCCCTTCCAGAATCTCCTTCGCCATTTTATCCTCTGTAATACTTTTCTATATACTTATCATCTATTTTCTTCAGTTCCACCTTTGGAAGCATGGAGAGAAGCTCCCATCCGAGGTTGAAGGTATCTTCAAAGGTTCTGTCCTCATCCCTTCCCTGCTTGACAAAACGATTTTCAAACTCATCAGCAAACTCCAGATATTTTTTATCCCTCTCCGTCAGCGCCTCTTCTCCCACCACCGCCACCAAATCGCGCAAATCGCAGCCCTCCGCATATGCGGCATAGAGCTGATTGGAAAGCTGGTGATGATCCTCCCTTGTTCTTTCTTTTCCTATTCCTTCAGCCATCAATCGTGATAAAGAGGGAAGTACAGCCACCGGCGGGTATATCCCCTTATTGTGGAGTTCTCTTGAAAGAACAATCTGCCCCTCTGTTATATACCCTGTGAGGTCTGGAATGGGATGAGTTATATCATCATCAGGCATTGTGAGTATTGGAATCTGGGTTATGGTTCCCTTCTTTCCCTGTATTCTTCCCGCCCTTTCATAAATCTGGGCTAAATCGGTATACATATAGCCAGGATATCCTCTCCTCCCAGGCACCTCCTCTCTTGCTGCAGATATTTCTCTCAATGCTTCAGCATAATTGGTCATATCTGTAAGTATAACGAGGACATGCATTCCTCTTTCAAATGCCAGATATTCCGCAGTAGTGAGCGCCACCTTTGGGGCTATAAGGCGTTCTATGACGGGGCTGTTGGCAAGGTTTAGGAAAAGAACACTCCTTTCTATTGCTCCCGTCTCCTCAAAATCCTGCATGAAGAAGTTTGCCTCCTCAGCCGTTATACCCATGGCGCAGAATATGACGGCAAACTCCTCTCCCTGCCCCCTCACCTTTGCCTGTCTGGCTATCTGGGCAGCCAGTTCATTGTGGGGCAACCCGGCGCCGCTGAAAATCGGCAGTTTCTGTCCTCTCACCAGTGTATTCATACCGTCGATGGTGGATATGCCTGTCTGTATTGGGTCGCGGGGATATTCCCTGGCGGATGGATTCATGGGCTCCCCATTAACATTTCTTATTTCATCGGGAATTGGAACGGGGGCGCCGTCTATGGGCATCCCCTTTCCATCAAAGGTTCTGCCAAGCATTTCTGAGGAAACACCTATCTCCATGGGTTTGCCTGTGAATATTACGCTGGTATTCTTTGTATCAAGCCCTCTTGTTCCTTCAAAAACCTGAATAACCGCCTTTCCTTCGGCCGCTTCCAGCACCTGGCCCATCCTTTTTCCTTCCCTAGTTTCTATGTGAACTATTTCTCCATATCCTATCTCTTTAACGCCCTCAACAATCATCAGTGGGCCAGATATTTCTGTAACCGTGGAATATTTTACGCCTTCCATTGCACCCTAATGCATTTCAGATTTTAAGTTTTTGCGATT
>CAZWEL010000048.1:0-6269 GCA_964632955.1 uncultured Thermoplasmatales archaeon
AAAAATCATAAAATATTTTTATTATACCACCAATTACACATAAATGTTCGTTTCTGCCGGCGACCTAGAAAAATATGCCTTCTGTCCTCTCTCATGGTGGCTGAGCAAAAGGAAGAAGGTGGTGGAGAAGGAAGGCATAAAACATCACAGAAAGATGGAGGAGGAACTGAATATTATAAAAGAAGGGGAAAGAAGAGCAAGATTTTATGAAAAATATGTTTTATTTTTCGCTCTCTCCGCATCCATTATCGCTCTCTTCGGCATCTCCTTCATGTATGGAGGACTGGAGAAATTTTGGAAATATTTTCTTGCAGTCATAGCATTGTTGTGGCTTCTTAATGCCATATTTTTCCTTTATAGGGAAAGCAGGGTGGAGAGGATTCTGAAGAAAAGATACGAAAAACCCATGCTCATATCCTCCATAGGAGCAATAATAATATCAACCACCATACTGATTCTCTCGAGCCCCATAGACACCAAATGGAGTATATTTGCGGAAATACTGGCTTTAATATGGGTAATCATGGCAAACATCTTCTTTTACAGATATGTGGTTCTTTCTGACGATATATTATTGAAAAAAATGAAGTATGCCCCGCTCAGAGGGGAAATAAACTATATAGGCAAAAATGTTAGAGGAGGGGAAATAACATCTGAAAAATATGGAATAAGAGGGACACCTGACTATATAATAAAGATTGATGATGAATATATACCTGTAGAGGAAAAGAGTTCAGATGTCAGCCACCCGCTCTTCCATCATGTGATGCAGGTGACAGCATACTGCATGCTTGTGGAGGATAAATATGGAGCGCCGCCTCCATATGGAATATTGAAATACAGAAATGCCCAGTTTAAAATTCCCTATGAAGAGAGATGGAAGAGAATTGTCCTTAACATGAAGGAACAGATGCTAAAGGATATTGAAAAGGGAGAGGCACATAGAAACCACAGCAATGCCAGAAAATGCAGGAGATGCCATTACAGGGAGGAGTGTCCTGAAAGCATGGCATGATTATATGCTCTTCTTTATATTCTCCACTATTCTTCTGATTTTTTTCTGCCTTATTCCCTTTTCCTCCTCCAGCGCCTTCCTTATCTCCTCAAGTCTTATTTTTATCGCCTCCAGTGAAAATTCCGCCACACTCCTGTAGCCATATCTTGGATCGTCTATAACAATCCTCTTTATTTCCTCATGCAAATCCTTTGGAATGGAGACTGTGCTGTATTTTACCATGACATCTTATTTGATATGGAAATATATAATTTACTGTGCTGTCTCAGGGGCACTCAATTATTTATATCCCATCCATCTTCAAAAACGTGATACGCCTTGGAAAACTTGCATTATACTACTGCAGGGACTGCAACCTTCCACTTTTAAAAAGGAGTTGTTCTTGCGGGGGCGAAACAAAGCATGTGGATATCACTCCCCCCGGAGATGTGAGACCTGCTTTCGATTTTGATAGAGAACTTATTGGCAGCATAATAGAAAAGCAGTTTGGCTCCAGTTATCTGCCGGAGGTAATTCTTCTCAATCCCACTCCCGCCATAGATAAGAAGGATGAGGTGATAATAGATGGAAGGGTGGCTGGCAATCTTGTATATGACATATGGTCGAAGAATTTTAAATTTCAGCCGCGCCCATGGTATGCCTCGCTTCTGAATATAAAAAGAGGATATGTTGTGGCAGATGAGGGAGCAATACCTCATATCCTAAAAACATCCAATCTGATGGCTCCAGGAGTGAGAGAGGCAAGCAGTGAGATAAAAAGGGGGGATGAGGTGGTTGTCCTGGACGAAAACATGAGGGTGGTGGCAACTGGAATGGCAAGGATGGATGGCGATGAGATGAAGGGAAGCAGAGGAATGGCTGTCAAGATAAGAGCAAGGGGGATGGAGGAAGCGGAGAAAGGAGAAAAGATAACATGGAGGGATGTAATAAAGGAAAATGAGGACGTTATAGAGAGCATGGTGGGAGGAGAAACAAAATTCATTGAAGAGGCGATAGAGAAATACAGAAAGCCATATGCTGTTTCTTTCAGCGGAGGAAAGGACAGCCTCGCCACTCTTCTCCTTCTTCTTGAAGCAGGATATGAGCCCCCTCTTCTATTTCTCAATACAGGGCTGGAATTTGAAGAAACGGAGAAACATGTTCATGAAGTAGCAGGAAGATATGGACTTGAACTGCTTGAGGGGAAGGCAGGAAACAAGTTCTGGGAGGCGATAAAATTCTTCGGTCCGCCCGCCCGCGACTACAGATGGTGCTGCAAGACATGCAAGCTGGGGGTGGCGGCACTGCTCATAAAGAAGCATTTTCCAGATGGCATTCTTTCTTTCATAGGACAGCGAAGATATGAATCGGAGCACAGAGCAAGGCATGGGAAAATATGGAACAATCCGTGGGTGGGGGGGCAGATGGCGGCATCTCCTATCCAGAACTGGACAGCCCTTCATATATGGCTCTATCTTTTCATGAGGGATGCAAAATGGAATCCTCTCTATGAACAGGGCTTCGGAAGAATAGGATGCTGGCTATGTCCTGCAAGCGATATGGCTGAGTTTCATATAAAAAGGCATCCCGACTGGTATAGATTTGAGAAGGAACTGAAGAATTTTTCCAGAAAGCATAATCTGCCAGAGGAATGGATTTCTCTGGGATTATGGAGATGGAGGAAGCCACCAAAATGGAGTGGTGTGGACTATAGAATTGATGAGAAGAGAAAATATAGAATAGAGGGAAATGAGGGGAGGGTGGAGAATTTTCTGAAAATTCTTGGAGATGTGGAGAAAAAGGGCATAAATAAATACAGGGCAGGAGGAATAGAAATAGAAATTGGAGAGGAAATAAAAGCCAGTGAAAGAAAGAGAACTGTGGAGGATATAATATATCGTGCCACAGAATGCGTTGGATGTGGGGTATGTGTTGCCAAATGTCCTCAGAATGCAATTTCCATTAAAGATGGAAGGGCATGGATAGATGATTCATGTATCCATTGTATGCAGTGCATGGATGAATGCCCTGTGATAGTTTTTAAATAGATACCTCAATCCTCCAGCCCATAATGCTTCAGCATGTGATGGTATTCCTCAACACTCATCAGATTACCTATTGCTCTCTGCACCACCTCGCTGAGGGAGGGATGAATATGCATCGATGCATATATGGGATAGGCGCTCTGCTCATTGGTATACATTAAATTTATCACCTCGTGTATGAGAATGGATGCATGATTCCCTATTATATGTGCCCCGAGAAGACGGAAATTCTTCCTCTCAGTTATTATCTTTACAAAATAATCCTTTACCTTCATCGCCAGCCCCATTCCTGTATCCTCATATCTGTAAAATCCTATTAGAACATCATCCCCATATTTCTCCACCGCCTCTCTTTCCCCCATTCCCACTCCTGCTATCTCTGGATAGGTAAAAACGGCATGCGGAACGGCATGATAATCCACCTTGACCTTCTTCCCGAGAATGGCATTGTAATACACAATCTCACTCTCATAATTGGCAACATGCTTGAAAAGATGTTTTCCTGTGGCGTCGCCCATCGCCCATACGCCGGGCTGAGATGTCTGCATATATTCATCCACCACTATCCAGCCGCGGGAATCAGTTTTTATGCCTCCTTTATCAGGATGAAGAATATCTGTATTGGGTGCTCTTCCTGCTGCTATTAATATCATCTCCCCCTCAAATTCCTTCCTTTCCCCCGTTTCTCTGTTGACTGCCACAATTTTTTTCATTCCATCCTCCCATGCCTCCTTCACCTCATAGCCAGTATGGATTTCCATGTGCTTGCTTAGTTCATGGACGGCGAGAGAAGAAATTTCCCTCTCCTCTTTTGGGAGAAATCTTGAATTCCTTCCTACTATTGTCACATCTGTGCCCATGGATGAAAAGAAATGTCCATATTCTGCTGCTATATAGCCCCCTCCCACTATTATCATGCTCTCCGGCTTATTTTTAATATGGAGTATTGTATCGCTTGTATGATATTCAACCTTTTCTATTCCCTTTATCGGAGGGATGAATGGTTTTGAGCCAGTGCAGAGAAAGATGGTATCCGATTTTATTATTTTGTCTCCAACCTTCAGAGTATAGGGGGCAACAAAGGATGCAATCTCTTTATAGTAATCAATGCCCTCAGCATTTTTCAGTCCATTGCCTATGGCTTCTATCTCTCCATCTATGTGCTCTCTCATGTATCTCATTATTTCATCAAAATCTATGTTCTCAATCCTTGCATCTATTCCAAAATCTTTTGCTTTTTCTATTTCCCTAACCATCTCAGCAGAGTGAAGAAGAATCTTTGAAGGAATGCATCCCCTTGTCAAACATATTCCTCCCGGTTCATCCTTATCTATAACAGCCACTCTCTCCCCGGGATTTCTACTTAAAAAGGGTTCAACCAGATTCATGGCTGAACCTGTTCCTATTATAATAAGTCCATACTTCTCTTCGTCCATAAAATTTAATACAGGCCCCATTTTATTCTTTTGGCATGAAGGCATGCCAATATATGGCTCGATGATAATAAAAACGAAATAAATAAATAGGAAATTTTGCTATAATTGCGGGAAGGATAGGCTGGTGGCGAAAGGCATCCCATCCCCTCCCAAGTAGGTGCTTTTTTCCGGCCTGTCCTTCCATATTCTTCTTTTTTATTCAATGTATCATCTTTTTAAATCACAGCCATATTACCTTTATGAAGGAAAAAATCTCCGATGCCATTGCAGATTTGCTGGGGAGGGCTGTCATTGATTTACCAGAGGATGTGGAAGAAGCTCTGAGAAAGGCAATGGAAAGAGAGGAAGGAATAGCGAAAACACAGTTCATGGCGATACTGAAAAATGTGGAACTGGCAAGAGAGCAGAAAAAACCCATGTGCCAGGATACGGGCACGCCCACCTTTTATGTCAAAGCAGGCATAAATTTTCCATATCTCAACATACTTGAGGATGCAATAGTGGAAGGCGTTAGGAAGGCTACATCCAAGATACCTCTTCGCCCCAATGCCGTAGATATTCTCACAGGAAAAAACAGCGGTGATAACACCGGCTACTTCATTCCCTACATAAACTGGGAGATTGTGGAAGGGGATGACTGCATAATAACGGCAATGCCCAAGGGAGGAGGGAGCGAGAATATGTCTACATTAAGGATGCTCAAGCCAGGTGTCGGCATAGAAGGGGTCAAGAAATTTGTTCTCGAATGGATGGTGGAGGCGGGAGGAAATCCATGCCCCCCCACCACCGTTGGAGTGGGCATAGGGGGAGGAGCTGACATAGCCATGAAACTGGCGAAGAAAGCGCTGCTGAGAAAAATAGGGGAAAGACATGAGAATGAGATCATAGCAGAAATGGAGGAGGAGCTTCTTAAAGCCATAAATTCCACCGGTATAGGAGCCATGGGGCTCGGTGGAAGAACAACGGTGCTGGATGTGCATATAGAAGTAGCGCATCGCCATCCCGCCTCCCTGCCTGTAGCCATAGCAGTTCAGTGCTGGGCTAACAGGAGAAAAAGCATGAGGATAGATAAGGAGGGAAAAATATGGAATATAGATTGAATCTTCCGGTGGATGAAAAGGAGATTGAGAAAATAAAGGCAGGAGATGTGCTTTACATAACTGGAACAATGGTGACGGCAAGGGATGAAGCTCATAAAATGGCAATAGAAAAATATGATGGCGGAGAGGATCTGCCAGTGGACTTTTCAAAGGTGGCGATATACCACTGCGGTCCCATAGTTAGGAAGGAAGGAAATGAATGGAAGGTGGTAGCAGCCGGACCAACAACAAGCAGTAGAATGGACATTTTTGAATATGATTTTATAAAGAGATTCGGCACAAGAATAATAGTTGGTAAGGGAGGAATGGGCAAAAGGACAACGGAGGCGTGCAAGGAATTCAAAGCAGTTTACACCGCCTTTACTGGAGGAGCGGCAGTTCTGGCTGCCAATGCCATTAAAAGAATAAAGGATGTGTTCTGGCTGGAGGAACTGGGAATGCCTGAGGCATTATGGGTAATGGAGGTGGAGAACTTTGGGCCATTGACAGTAACAATAGATTCCCATGGAAGAAATCTCACGGAAGAGGTGAAAGAGGAAGCCAGGAAGGTGGCGGAGAGAATATTTTAATGGTTTATTTTATCGACTTTAATCCCTTTTTCATTAAGCCATGTGACATTCTCCCCACCATAAATGGTGAGGCTTCTACAGAGAGGCAGGAGCAGGCACATTGAAATCATTGAGGGAAGTTTGCT
>CAZWEL010000049.1:0-6103 GCA_964632955.1 uncultured Thermoplasmatales archaeon
CATATTGAGAATATAGATAAGTGGAGCATTCAAATTTTTCTCCACTCCTGTATTTTTCAAAGTTTTCTTTGTCCATAACCATGAAGTTTATATCTGCCTTTGCATCCTCCATCCCATATTTCCAGTCCCAAGGGTTTCTCTGCTCCTGGTAGCCACGGCATTCAAAATTAAGTGAAAATTTATAATTTCCTTCTGACGAAGTTATCTTCTCAACTTTCAGATTATGTTTTTTATCCGGAATTATAAAGGTTATTACGGCATTTCTCGTGCCATTGGGTTTCAAGGTGACAAAATATTTCATTCCATTGCTTTTCCCCACCGAAAAGGGACCATAGTAAAAAACATCATCCTTCTGGACCATCACAAGATAACTGTGCCCCAAGCCTAATCGGAAAGAGCATGTGCCATCCATGCCGGTATAATTCCATGTGCTGGGCAGAATCCAGGGTATTAAACCTGGAACGCGGGCATGATAAAATGTCTTAATTTCATCATACCTCTCCTGATATTTCTGCCTTATCTCTTCAGGAAGTTTGCTCCATAGAGTATCGATATATTTACTCCACATCCTGTCCTTAAAATTGTTTGCCTTCCATGAACCGAATATTATGACCCGCGCTCCATCCACCGGTCTGCCAAAAATGTCTCTCACCTTCACTTTCAAACTCCCCATATCCTCCTGATGTATGTATTTTGGAGTGACATCATATATGCTGCTGTCTCCATTCCATGCAAAGAGAGCAGATATTATCTTATTCCATCCATACCTGTATTCCCCATAGTTAGCCACACTCCCTCCCCCATCTGCCCACCAGTTATCGCACTGATGCCATCCTCTTTCCCAAAATTCGCGCCATACATGGTCCTCGCCCAGGTCATTTATGCCCACCGTGGGTATTAATGCTGCTCTCTGGGCTGCCACACTCAGCTGCTGTATCTCTCCACAGAATCCATTGTGCTCATGGGCTATGACATTTGGCTGCCCCGGTCTATCTCCTGTTGCATATTCCGTTATGGTTTTCCCAATCCAGTAATTTATTGCTTCTATAGCTGTGGGATGATTTTCCATGCTCCATTTCCATGTTCTGTGGGCTGGCGGGCGATAGGACTGATTGTCCCACAGATATTTTATGCCACCCAGTTTCTCCATGAGAAGAGGATAGCCGATGTCATTGTGGTAGAATAGATATTCTCTCCAGAATTTGTCATAAACATACTCAGCATCTTCAAAGGTTATTCGTGGATGGACGACATACCAGTAATATATCCCCATGGGACAAGTAACATTCCTCACCCTCCCCCCATCAAGGGTAACATATCTTATGGTGGAAGAACCATTCTCGAAATCCACAACATCCACATAGTCAAGATATTCATCATTCCGATATATGAAGCGGACATTATCAAGCAAGAGGGAGGGCGGCGGCAGTGAATTAGAGGGCATGGTGGCAATGGAAAAGGCAATTTCGTCCACATATCTCTGGCTGGAGTTTAGAATGAGTTCAGCATATTCATCCCCAATATTTTCAAACTGCTTTTCCAGACGCCATCTTATCCATTCAGGTGCTCTGGAGAGAGCCATCCTCTCCTTATGACTTATTTCAGGATGGTGTCTCTCAAATTCCATCCCCTTGCTTGCATTGAAATGAATGTAAAAATCCTCTCCCGGCTCTATATATATTCCATCCTCAAAACTCCCTATAAAATCATTTCCTGCATTTCCTCCATTATGAACCATAAAATTTCCATAGGATGGAACAGTTATGATGCTCAGAACAGCAATCAATAACAGCATCCGTTTCATAATGAAAAATAGCATTGTGTTATAAATCTATGGTGGTAAAAAATAGAGCCGGCGAAGGGATTTGAACCCCTGACCTGCTGATTGCGTGCCCTTTTCCGTCGATGCTCTGAGGCAGCACGGAAAAGGGTTACAAGTCAGCCGCTCTACCGGGCTAAGCTACGCCGGCTTGATTGAGAATATAGCAGCACTTTAAAAAATTTTATGGTTGGGGTTTGCCACACACTTCAAAACATTTAAGTATATTTTCTCAATATCCCCCCATGAGGCATCACAGATTGTTTACCCCCGGACCAGTGGAAGTTAGAGAGGAAATTTTGCAGACGCTTTCCACACCGCAGATTCATCATCGCTCCAAGGAATTTTCTGAACTTTATGCCAGAATACAGGAAAAACTCCAGAAGTTGCTCTACACCCAGAACCCTGTTTTTCTTTTCCCCTCCTCCGCCACGGGCGCCATGGAGGCGGCGGTGACCAATGGAGTGAAGAAGAAATGTCTCAATCTGGTTAATGGCGCCTTTTCCAAGAGATGGCATGAAATCACGAAGATGAATGGTGTGCCCTGCGATATGCTGGAGGTAGAATGGGATAAGGCAATAAAACCGGAGATGGTGGAGGAGAAGCTTGAAACAGGAGAATATGACGCCGTCACCCTGGTGCTGAATGAAACCTCCACGGGTCTGATGAATCCTCTGAAGGAAATAGCAGAGGTGGTGAAGAAATATGATGATGTTTTTCTATTCGTGGATGCTGTCTCAGCCATGGCGGGGGTGAAGATAGAGGTGGACAAACTTGGCTTAGATATGTGCCTTGCTGGGGTGCAGAAGTGCTTTGCACTACCTTCTGGAATAACAGTTGCTTCCATAAGCGAGAGATTGCTGGAAAGGGCAAAGGAAGTGCCACCCAGGAGTTATTATTTTAATCTTCCCTTAATGCATAAATATCATCTGAAAAATCAGACAAGGGTGACGCCGCCCATACCCCACATGTTTGCATTAGATGCTCAGCTGGATTACATACTCAACGAGGAGGGGCTGGAGAACAGATTTGCCCGCCATGAGAAGATGGCAGGAATAGTGCAGGAATGGGCGAGAAAGTATTTTGATATTTTCCCAGAGAAAGGATATGAATCAAAGACCCTCACATGCGTTAAGAATACAAGGGGCATATCTGTGAAGGATTTAAATGATGAGTTGATGAAGCATCATGCAAGAATATCCAATGGATATGGAAAACTGAAGGAGCAGACCTTCAGAATAGCACATATGGGAGATACGCAGATTCAGGATATAAAGGGATTGCTTGCTTTAATAAATGACATACTCGGGCTTGAATAAGCATAAACTGAGGGAGGAGATAAGGAGAAGAAGAGCATCTCTGCCCACCTATGAGGTTCTTGAAAAGAGCAACAGAATAGTGACACGTCTAAAAGAAATGGATGATTTCATAAATGCTGGCGTTATAGCATGCTATATTTCCTTTGATAATGAGGTCTACACCCATGGGCTAATAAAGCAATTCATAAAGAGCAAGGATATTCTTGTTCCTGTGGTGAGAGGAAATGAAATATTTCTTTCCCATATAATGGACTGGAAGGAACTCAAAAGCGGAACCTATGGAATTCTTGAGCCAGCGGGGGAATTTATAAGGAAGAGAGGATATGATGAGGTGGAATTGATAATAGTGCCTGGCATTGTTTTTGACAAAAAAGGGAGGAGGATAGGATATGGAGGCGGATATTATGATAGATTGCTTTCATCCATGGATGCGCTGAAGGTGGCACTTGCCTATGAATTCCAGATTTTTGATGAGATTCCAGAGGATGAACATGATATAAGAATGGATGTGATAGTGACAGAGGAAAGAATGATTGATTGCAGTTAGATTATCCTTTTTCTATTGTGATGCTCTCTATTATCACATCCTGGACGGGCCAGTCGGGCATTCCATATTTTGTTGTTGTATCCACCGATGCGATGGCTCTCACAACATCCATGCCATCCACCACCTTTCCGAATACAGCATAACTTTCATCCAGCCCATGCTGTGGCCCATCGCATATGTAAAACTGGCTGCTGGCGCTGTTTGGATCCTGAGTTCTCGCCATCCCCAAGGCTCCATCAACATGGGTGAGATTTTTATTTATCTCGAGAGGAATCGTCCCATAGGGGCTTGGTTTATATGTTCCATTCGGGTAGAAGGCGCCCGCCTGAATCACGAAACCCTTTATCACCCTGTGGAAGACAAGGCCGTCGTAGAAGTGGGCATTTGCCAGTTTTATGAAGTTCTCTGTCGTTATGGGCGCTTCCTCCGTATAAAGTTCCGCCTTTATTGTTCCCATGTTTGTCTCTATTATCGCAAAGGTCTTCTCTCCCTTTTCAACACATCCTGCCATAAAAAGGAGGATTGCGGCAAACAGGATTGCATATTTCATGGAGGAGAAATGAAAAAGGGCATTAAACTTTTTCCTCTCAGCCCATCACCTGCATAAAAACCATTATTATCAGGAACAAAAGGGCTGCATACATGATGTAGATGTACATCTTCCTTTTCCTCACTATTGCCTCATATTCCTTTTTACATTTCTCACTGCATACAATCTCGCCATATTTTATCGCCTTACCGCATATCTGGCAATGGCTGTGCTGCGGAATCATTTTACCTTCACCACAGTTCCATTAAACTCCCCACCATATATAGCATTTTCTAACTCTCTCAACTTCTTACCGTTGAGAACAACGGTTGGAATGGAATGCCTTTCTATTATTCTGCATGCAACAGGGTCAACGACCGAACTTTTTCCTGCTTCCTTCCATCCCCCTCCCGTCATCTTCCTCAATTCCCATATATTTATTCTATCAATTTTCCTCGCATCCCTGTGCTTCTTCGGATCCTTATCATAGACCCCATCCACATCTGTAGCTATTATCAATTTTGCTCTCACTTTTGAAGCCAGCATAGCCGCCACCGCATCCGTGGAATGGCCCGGTGTGGTGCCGCCCATTATAACAGGCGTTTTCATTCTGGCTGCATATTCTATGGAGTGAGGTATTCTTTTCTGGAAAAAGGAATTGAGAAGCATGGCGTTCATTCTGGTTGCCATTATCCCGATTTTGTCAAGGTATCGCTCATCCCTGCAGAATTTTCTTGCTGTGCCAATATATTTTCTCGCCGTTTTTCCTCCTCCAACCACAACATATATGTCCACATCCTTCGCCACCTTTTTTATGAGAGAGGCAACCCTGGAGATATATTCCGGGTTATCAAGAGAAAGGAGGGAGCCGCCGAGCGAAACAACAACCTTCATTGTTCTGTATCAGAAAGATTTTATAAACGTTTTTTGAATTAACACCATGAGGCGATATTCCATAAAGCGAGGGCACAAGCCGGATATTGATGCGCTATTAAAAGAGTATTTTGGTGTTGAAGGAAAGGCGGATGAGGGGATAGAATTTGAGGCGGAGGGGATAGGAAAGGTTTATCTTAAACTGGAGAGAAATAGCATACTCATAGATATAACCCCTCCTGAGAAGGTAACGGGCGATTATTCCGTGTTGAAAAAATGGAATGATTTTCTATTCCATGCCACAGGAAGGACGGCAAAGGAGAGAAAAAAACTTATGGAAAAAGAAATGGCAGAAAAATGAAGGAGATAACCATTGCATCCCTAGCAGTCATAGTGGCATGGGGGTTCTGGGCTTTCCTCTTCAAAGTTGGTTCCCAAGAGATAGGGATAAGAAAAGCATTATTTTACACCTACCTATTAGGGGTGGTGATAAGCCTGGCAATAGTTTTCTATACACTCCCTGAAGAAATAGAATTTGGAAAAGGTGTTTTGGCAATAATTTTTGCCACCATGGCAGGTTTTGCAGGAACATTGCTCTGGTATTTTGTTCTCCAGAGGCATGAGGCAAGCATAATAACATCCTTTACCGCCCTATATCCAGTGGTGACAGTGGCGCTGGGTATTCTTTTTCTGAAGGAAAGGATATCATTCACCAATGCCATTGGCGTATTATTTGCCATAATTGCTGGAATTCTTCTTTCTCTCTGACCTTCTTATCTTACAGAACTTGCATATCCGCCCATAGGAAGGATAGCCACATATGCTGCATTTTTTAATCTCCACCTTCTCTTGCATTCTCTCCTCTATTCTCCAGAAACTCTTTGCCATGTTCAGCATTATCCCCGGCATCTCCTCCTCCATGGCATGGATCCATTTTTTTATTTTTAGTGTGGGCGCATCCCTGCTGAAGGGACATTTCTCCTTCACATACTCCAGATTATTTATGGATGCATAAT
>CAZWEL010000050.1:0-5981 GCA_964632955.1 uncultured Thermoplasmatales archaeon
GCATACCTTTCATGAAAGCTCTCCCTTATTGTTTCAAGCATTGTCTCTTCTTCTATTGGAAATATGCCGAGAGAATAAAAGGTGCCCAGCATTACAATGTTTTTCGTCAATATGCTTCCCGCCTTCTTAGCCAGTTCATCCGCATTTATTTTTATCAGGGTGCAATGCCTTTCTATTTCTTCAAAGATTTTCTCCACAGGAGGATACTCTCCCATTCCAAGAGAAATCAGGGGAGGAATTATCGGATTTATGTCGGTTACCACCACACCATCCTTTCTCACCTTATCCAGATTGCGCAATGCTTCCAGCGGCTCAAATGATAGAATGGCATCAACGCTTCCCTTCCTCACCATTGGGGAATATACATTCCCTATTCTCACATTGCATTCCACATTGCCCCCGCGCTGCGCCATTCCATGGAGTTCAGAAGTAACAACATTATACCCTTCCTTTAGAGATGCTCTTGCAAGGATATTGGCTGCAGTTATAACGCCCTGCCCTCCCACTCCTGCAATAACAACGCTCTTCTTCATTTTTTCACCTCTATGGCATCAAAGGGACATATCTGCGGACATACCCCACACCCAGTACATAACGCCTCGTTTATTCTTACATTGCCTTCCTCATCATGATAGAAGGCGGGGCATGCAAATTTCGTTATACAAACATCGCATTTCCTGCATTTCTCCTGATTTATGATGTATACCTTTCTTTCCTTCATCCTCTCGCTTTTTAGAAGTACACATGGAGCTCTGGAGATTATAACAGACAGCCCTTTGAATTCCATCGCTCTCCTCACCGCCTCCATTGTTTCCTGGAGATTCCTTGGGTCAACAACCTCCACATGCTTTACTCCTATGCCCCTCACCACCTTCTCTATGTCCATGGGCACTGCCTCATATCCCATTCCATCTAGCAGCGTGCCAGGATGCGGCTGATGTCCCGTCATGGCGGTGGTGGAATTATCAAGGATAACAACAACAAAGTCATGATTATGATGAAGCGCATTTACCAGAGCAGGAATACCAGCATGGTAGAAGGTTGAATCTCCTATGAAAGCCACCACTTTTTGTTCTGTTGAGTAAGCAAATCCGCATCCGCTTCCTATGCTGGAGCCCATGCAGAGGAGGAAATCAGCAGTTTTATATGGAGGAAGTAAGCCGAGGGTATAGCATCCTATGTCAGTGGGATATATGGTGTCTTTAGGTGCAACCTTCTTTACAGCATAATATGTGGCTCGATGAGGACATCCAGGGCATAAAACGGGGGGGCGGGGGGCAACATTTCTTTCATTCTCCTCCTCCTTCCATTCAATTCCAAAGAACTCCGCCAGGGTTGAATAAATAATGTCGGGGGAATATTCGTATTTTCTGCTCAGTTTTCCAAATCCCTTGCCATATATTTCAACTCCTATACCATTTTTCTGCACAATCTCCCTTATTTCCCTTTCCATTATGGGTTCCAGTTCTTCAAGAATTATTACCCTTTTACAACTCTTCAAAAATTCAGCGATTTTTTTCTCGGGCAAGGGATAACTCATTCCTATCTTAAGAATTTTGCATTTTAATTCCATATCATCCACTGCTTCCCTTGCGTAATTATATGCTGCTCCTGATGCGATTATCCCATCCTCTCCCCCAAAATCCTCAACAAAATTGAACCTACTTTTTTCAGATATCTCCTTTGCCCTCTCCATCTTCTCCAGCAATGTAGGATGCAGTTTTCTTGCCACCTCTGGAACTGTAACAGTAAGCCCTCCCTTCTCAAATTTTCCCTTCTTTGATGTCATATTCAGCGGTTTTAGTTCAACAACGCCCCTTGCATGAGAAATCCTTGTTGTTGTTCTTAGCAGCACAGGCAATTCAAGTTTTTCAGATATCTCGAACGCCTCTATAGTCATCTCCTTTGCCTCCTGCGGGCTGCTGGGCTCAAGCATTGGCAAGGAAGCGAATCTTGCATAATAGCGATTATCCTGCTCGTTCTGACTGGAGTGGCAACTGGGATCATCGGCAGTTATGATAACATGTCCTGCTTTGCATCCTATATATGCATAGGTCATCAAAGCATCGCTTGCCACATTCATTCCAACATGCTTCATGCATGTCAGCGCCCTTAAACCAGAATGGGAGGCAGCAGCTGCAAACTCCAGCGCAACCTTTTCATTGACGGAATACTGGAAATAGAAAGGTGCCTCTCCTTCTCCCTTCATTTTCCTCGCAACGGCAGAAAGGCTGTCAGCTATTTCTGATGATGGTGTTCCTGGATAGGTGGTGGCTACATCCACATCTGCTTCCAATGCTCCCCTTGCTATTGCCTCATTTCCCAGTAAAATTCTCTTTCCTTCTCCCAATAACTCCATTTTATTCCTCCATAATTATTTTTGCATCCACCGCCTTTGCTCCCTTTTCGGAAACAATGACAGGATTCAAATCCATCTGTTTTATATTCATCTCCTCCGCCATCCTTGCCATTCTAATAAGGATATTTATGATATCATCTTTCTTCAAATTCATCCTGTAGCCTGAGAAAATTTTTCCCGCCTTAAGTTCCTCCAGCATTTCATTGGCATCCTTGGGAGTTATGGGAATCATGCGGAAGGATACATCCTTATATATTTCCGTAAAAATCCCTCCCATCCCCACCATTATGCATTTACCAAATGCCCTGTCATCAATAACACCTGCTATGAGTTCAACACCTCCCCTCTCCATTTCCTCCACAATAAACTTTTCTTCAGGAAACCTTTCCTTCATGGAATGAAAGGAGGAGATAAGCATCTCTTTGTTTGTTATGTTGAGGATAATGCCTCCCACATCTGTCTTATGGAGTATATGAGGAGATGAAACCTTTAAAACGAGGGGATAGTTGAGGTCAATATTATACAACTCCTCCTCCCTATCCACCACTTTAAATCTTGGCACCTCTATTCCATACCTGGCAATAAGATTTTTCGCCTCATGCTCAGCAATAATCTTCACGATTTGTTATACAACGATGCTTTTTATTTTTATTGTGCATCATGCTGCCTCGCAACAATATTTATATCCCCATTTAAATCTGCAATATGGACATGGAAACAAAGGTTCTGGACAGAAATGCAGAATGGTTTGGAGTGAGTACAGAGACATTGATGGAAAACGCCGGCAGGGCGGTGGCGGAGGAGGCAAAAAAATTGCGGCAGAAATGGCTTGTACTATGTGGCACAGGGAATAATGGAGGAGATGGCTATGTGGCTGCCCGTTACATAAAAAACGCCGTTGTTATTTACACAGGCAAACCAAGAACTTCGCTGGCAAGAAAGAATTACAGAAGGGCAAAGGCGATGGGGATTCCCCTTCTTCCCTACACCAGAGAAACTCTGGAAAAGGAGATAAATAAATGTGATGGCATAGTGGATGCCCTTCTCGGTGTGGGGATAAGAGGGGATTTAAGAGAACCTTATAGAGAAATAGTGGAAATAATAAACAATGCATCTTGTTACATTCTTTCCGTTGATGTCCCATCTGGCATGGGAGGAAATCTGTTTGTTAAAGCAGATAAAGTGGTAACCTTCCATTTTATAAAGGAGGGAACGGAAGAGATATGCAAAGATATAGAAGTGGCTGACATAGGAATACCTGAGGAAGCAGAAAGGTATGTAGGAGCAGGAGAAATGTTATATTATCCAAAGCCAGCAAAAAATGCTCATAAAGGAGATAATGGGGTTGTGGCTGTTGTTGGCGGAGGCCCTTATACAGGTGCTCCCGCCCTCGCTGCCATGGCTGCATTGAGGAGTGGATGCGATTTGGCATATGTATGCACCCCCTCCAGAATATGGAATGTTGTGGCATCCTTTGCCCCTGAGATTATTGTCAGGGAAATGGAAGGGGATCATTTCTCGCCCCACAACATTGACGAGATAAGGGATTTGCTCAACAGAGCAGATGCGATTCTGCTGGGTCCTGGAATGGGAAAAAATGAGGAGAGCATGAAAGCATGCAGGATGGTTATTGAAGAATACATGGATAAAAAGCAATTTGTGATAGACGCGGATGCAATAGAGGCGGTGAAGGATATAAAATTCAATGGCAATGCAATAATAACACCTCATGCAGGAGAATTCAGAAAACTCACGGGCATATCTTTGCCAGAAGATATTGAGGAAAGGAGGAAGATTGTGATGGAGGAGGCAGAAAAAAGAAATGCCACCATATTGCTGAAGGGGGCAGTGGATATAATAAGTGATGGAAAAAGGGTGAAGATGAACATAGTCCACAATGAGGCAATGACTGTGGGGGGGACAGGAGATTTGCTGGCTGGCATATCAGCATGCATTCTTTCTAAAGACGTAAATGCCTTCCACGCCGCATGCATGGCTGCCTTCATGAATGGAATGGCTGGCAACATGGCGTTTGACGATTATGGATATGGGATGGTGGCGGGAGACATGCTGGAGTACATTCCGGAGGTAATAAAGGAGTATGTTTACTGACTAATAGGGAGTTGCCCAACTTTCGTCGTCTTTATAAAACTCCTCGTTTATTTCCACATCCCCCTTCACAATAGGTGTTGGCTCTTTAACCGCCTCTATGCGGTACAACGCAGACCTGTACCAGTTGTAATCCACTCTGCACCCAAGTTTTTTAACTATGGGAAGTTTTTCCTGGAATGAGAAGAAATTCCTGCCATCATCAGGATATACCTGAAACCTTCGCCTTATATCCGTGATTACGAAACCCATCTCGTGGAGCATTTGCTGGATTTCATACCATTTCCTTCTGGACGCCTCCAAGGTTGTGAGGCCAAAATAGCCGGAGGAGCCCTTTCCCCTGAGTGATGAAACTGCTCTGGAGAGAAATAATCTTATCCCTGGGATTGTTTCCACTGGGTCTGTAACGAAAACATCGAATTTCCCCATGAAGGACTTATTCTCTCTTCTCACATCCTGAATTTTTGCCTCCACGGGAAGAGAATATTCTGAGGCAACCTCGTTTATGTAATTTATTATTCTCTCATCTATATCCACAGCCACAACCTTCCTGGGTTTTCCTGTGAGAGCGAGGGCTATACTGAATAAATCGTCGTCCCCAACAACAAATATTTCTCCGCCAGCATCCCCCCTCTCCATTATGAACGCCAGTTTCCTTAACACTGTATCCACACTTATATATCCCTGGTCAAAAGTCTCCACGGGGAGGGGGCGGCGCTCCACTATCTTCACAAAATCTTCCTTCACCTCATCTGCTATCTCATATCCTGTGGAATCACAATGTGAACAGCGATGTTCATTGAATGCTATCTCACCTGCCATCTCCATCCCTTTTTCCGTCAAAACAACCATGCCATTCTCCGTTTTTAAAATTCCCTCCTCCTCCATTTTTTCAATGATATCAAAAAATTCCGGAAGGGAGGCATCCTGAAAATCTATGAGACGCCATATGGAAGAGGAACCATGAAAAAGAAGGGAAAGTATCTGCCTCTCTATTCTGTCCATCTTAACCTCTATCAAGCACGTAGTGCCTGTATGACTCTGGATTGAAATATTTCAGGAAACTCTCAAAAGCCGTTTCCGCTTGGCGGGGGTCTCCACACGTGAAAACATCAAGGTTCACAAGTCCATACTCGGGCCAAGTATGAAGGGAAATGTGTGACTCTGCTATGAGAACAACGCAGGTAACTCCATGGGGTTCAAATTGCTTGTAAACGGAGCCAACCGCCTCTATTCTGGCATCCTCTATGACTTTATCCACGATTTCCCTCACCTTCTCCTCCCTGGAGATGAGGTCACTCGAAACACCGTACAATTCCGCTATTATGTGTTTTCCCAATACTTTCATTGCGACCACCTCCAGTGGGGGCGATTCGCTGCAATGCCAGAATTATCTCTGTCTCAGAACCCCCGATTTTTTGTAAATGCTTCCTCTTTTTAAAATTTTCGGAGAGGACAGGGTGCTGTTAACTTTAGCATTGCAGCACCTCCTGCAATGCTAAAATGAAACGTT
>CAZWEL010000051.1:0-5898 GCA_964632955.1 uncultured Thermoplasmatales archaeon
GGATGGGGTGCATATTTTTATCGAAAAATTTCGTTAAGTTAACAGCACCAAATTTCTCTTTCTCTATGCCTCTGCGTAAATTCAACAATAAATAAAAAAACTTAATAATCAACACTTGATTTGGAAATATGGAAGTAATCACATTTGTGGCGGGGGTTATTGTGGGAATTGTCGCTGTATCAATAGCAGTGGAGTTTGCATGGAAAAAAAGTATGCCTGAGAAAACATGCAAACTCACAAAAAAGTGGAATCTGGGGGAGATAAAGAATCCTCTCATTGCTGCTGAAAAACTTCTTGTGGATGCTCCTCAGGGAGCTAAAATAGTGGTGGCTTCCCCCACTCCTCATGCAGTCAATGCAAAGGAAAATCCCGATGTTACGGGAAATTTTGTTGTGGGATTAAATAAGGCATACATATTTGCAGGGGAGATAAGGGAAGGGCAAATCGCCATGGTGACATCCGATGAAGACATAATGAAGGAGTTGAAAAGCATGTTCTATGATTTTTACAGGGGTCATGAAAGGGTTAAATCCTATGCTCCCAGCGGGCGCGGAATGGTGAAAATAAGGGGTGTTGTGAGAGCAGTTTTTCCATACAGGGATGGCTATATGATGAGAGTTTCCTATGAAAAGGGACTGGTGGGAGTGATACTCAAAGAAAGGATGGATGTGGAAGGGCGGCGGGTTGAGGTGGAAGGAGAGATGAAGGAATATCCCTTTATATATCCTCACAGCATAACATTACTTGATTAGATGAGCATCTTGATAAAGGACTCGGTGATAGTCACACAGAATGGGAGAAGGAGCATTTTTGAGGGAGATGTTTACATAGAGGATGACAGGATAGTGGAGATTGGGAAAATAAATACTGAGGCGGAGTTTTTGATAAGAAAAAAAATAGTGATGCCGGGGCTCATAAACATGCATACCCATCTTCCAATGACTCTTCTCAGGGGCTATGGAGACGATTTGCCTCTTGAGGAATGGCTCACCACAAGGATATGGCCCATAGAAGCGAAGTTAAAGATGAGCCACATTTCTGCAGGGACAAAACTTGCATTTCTTGAGATGGTGACAACGGGAACAACCTGCTGCAGCGACATGTATTTCTTTGAGGATGTGATTGCTGAGGAGGCAAAAAAATTTGGAATGAGATGCTATGCAGGGTTCAGCATCATAGATTTTGACACTCCTGAAATGAAAAAGGAGATGCTTCTTCCAGAATGCGAGAAGTTCATAAAAAAATGGAAGAGCGATACCATAATAACGCCTGTGATTGCTCCCCATTCCACCTATACATGCTCCCCTGAAACTCTTGAAAAAACGAGGGAGATTGCGACGAAATATAATACATTCATCCATATTCACTGCTCTGAAACAAGGAAAGAGGTATATGATGTGGTGAACAGATATGGGGCAAGACCTCTGGAGCAGATAAAAAAACATGGATTGCTTGGAGAAAAGACAATGCTTGCCCACTGCGGATGGATTACAAAGGGAGAGGTGAAGGAGATTGCATCCAGCAGAGCATGTGTTGTCCACAATCCTGTAAGCAATATGAAGCTGGCGACAGGTGGCTACACTCCTTTGCCAGAGTTGTTTGATGCTAAAGGAATAGTTACCTTAGGCACTGATGGAGCAGCAAGCAACAACAAACTGGATATGTTTGAAACCATGAAATTTGCCGCCCTAATCCATAAACATCACAGATGGGATGCTTGTGTTGTTAATGCACAGCAAACCCTTGATATGGCAACAGTGAATGCTGCAGAATTCCTAGGGCTGGAGGCGGGAAGCATAGAGGAGGGAAAGAAGGCGGATGTGATATGTGTTGATATGGCATCTCCAAATCTGCTTCCCAGATATGATGTGGTGTCCCATCTTGTGTATGCTGCCTCTGGTTTAAATGTGAGCGATGTCATCATAAATGGAAAGATGATAATGAATGAGAGGAAATTCATCCATTTTGATGTGAATAAAATATATGATGAAGTAGAAAAAGCGAAGGAGGAACTGACTGGTTGAAAATGTTTTTATAGCATTGTTAATGACTATACCTCGTCAAACAGGAATCTATCTAGGACCTTCATCCTTTCCTCATATTCCTCTGGGTAAATTGTCTTCGTTATTGCTGATACACTGCTCAGCAGTGAATTTCCGTCCTGGGGTGTGAAGCAGAAACCGAATATTTCATTTCCATTTTTTACCCTAACCGTTGGAGCCACCAGCACCGTCTGATTAAGTATCCTCCCATAATGACCATGATCTCTTCCAAAGGAGAAAACTAGGCTGGCAAGTTTTTTGTGGGTGATGGCAACTCTCCTTTCATTGGCGAATTGTTGCACCACCTCTTCATTGGTGGTGGGATTCTTTACCTTTATATTAAACCATATAGAATGCATGTACTGGGTATTCAATTTGAGGGCAGAGGAGAAGACATCAAGATCATAACCCATGGTGTTGTAGAGATGCCACACATCCTTCGCATGGTGTGTTCCAAATCTTTCATCTTTGTGAGTGTTCACATATGGGGAGGGGATGAACTTTTCCTCCTGCGAAATATCTGTTGCCCTCCTTATGCATACAAACCTTCCAGAAACAAAATTATCTCTTCCGGCATCCAGCGCGGCGCATCTTATCGCCACCGCGATATTGTGGGTATTGCAACTCACCACATGTATGTATTTTTCATTTTTCACAACCTCATCATTTATTCCCACCGCATATGGCTTCCCAAATCCAAATTCGGAGCCCTGTGCTATGAAGGCTTTCACATCATTCTCATATTTTCTGTAAAACTTTTCCTTATTTTCAAGCCCCTTTCTCTTTGGGGAGCAGTCAACAACCACATCCGCCCTTTTTATTGCCTCTTCTGCCGTGTAGACGGGCTCCACCCCCAGTTCTCTGAAATCATTTATTTTTTCCTCCCTTACAGCCAGAACCCCGCCTCTCCTGATTAAACTTTTTATTTTTGGCCTGTCTGTAAGAACGGGGCTATGCTTATAGAATGTAATCTCATCTATGCCCAGTTCGTTTTTTAAATCGCATAAAAGCCCAATAAGCGGCTCACCTATGGTTCCAGTGCCAACAACATGAACGGTAGTCATATTTTGTAATCAGATTTACCTTTTAAATTTTATCAGTGTCTCTATGACTGGCAGCTTCTCTCCCATGAGCATTCTTTCCAGGGCTCCTCCACCCGTGGAAACATAGGAGAACTTCTCCTCCAGCCCCAGCATGTTTATGGCTGCTGCGGTATGCCCGCCGCCCGCCATGGAGAAGGCGCCCGAATTTGCTATACTCCTCAGTATTTCCTCCGTTCCTCTCCTGTAGTTTTCATCCTCAAATACTCCCATGGGTCCGGAGATGAAGATGGAGGCAGCATTTTTTATCTCCTCCTTGAATTTATCTATGCTTGCCTCATCTATGTCCTTGCCATCAATGATGCCATCGGGCATAATGATTCTATCTCCATATCTTTCGAGCATCTTTTTCACTCTCTTATCCACCTCCATGTCATATTTTCCCAGAGCAGCAAGGAAGGCATTGGCGGGCATCCCACCGAGCATTATCTTGTCTGCCTTCCCCTCCTCCAACAGTTTCTCGATCACATCTATAGCATTCTCATATTTTCCTCCCCCAAATATGAAAAGGCGTGGTCTCTCAGCTTCCCTCAGTAACATATCCACCATCTCCACCTCCTTTTCCATCAGCCGCCCCGCAAAGGAGGGAAGCACAGGAATGAAGCCAATGAGTGAGCATTGTTTTCTATGGGCGGCTGCGAAGGCATCATTGACGAAGGCATCTCCATATGGCGAGAGTTTTTTCACCATCTCCGCCTTTGCATGCTCCTCTGCCGTTTTTTTCTCCATTTCCTCACTGCATTTTCTCACATTGTCGAGAAGCAATATTTCGCCCTCGCCAAGCTTTTCCACCTCCGCCAGAGCTTTTTCTCCATAGATATCATCGATAAATTTTATCTCCTTTCCAAGTAATCTGCTTATCTCCTCCGCATGTTTTTCCAGCCCGGTAAAATCCCATTTTCCAGGTCTTCCTTGATGGGCAAGCATAATAATTTTTGCATTTTTGTCCATCAACTCTTCAAGAGTCGGTATGATTTTTCGCATCCTCCAGTTGTCAAGAATGCGAAGTGTTTCTGGCTCGAGAGGAGAGTTTATATCAACACGCAAAATCACTCCTTTTCCTTCAAAATCAAAATCATCCATGGTGGGAAGCATAAAAGGAAATGCTGAAGAAATAATAAAGATTTTGCCATTCAGGATATCATTTCATCTCATGGAGAATTCTGTCCATCAATTCCAGCATTCTTTGGCTGAATTCCTCTCTTTTCATCGCCATCTCCACGTTTATGCGGAGCCAGTCGAACTTATCGCCCAAATCGTATCTTTTTCCTCTAAATCTGTAGGCATATATGTCCTCCTTTTTAAGCAAAATATTGAGGGCATCGGTAAGCTGTATTTCTCCATTTTTCCCTGGCTCTGTTTTTTCTATACACTCAAATATCGAAGGAGAAAGGATGTATCTCCCCATTATCGCCTTTCTGCTGACTATTTCATCTGGAGATGGCTTTTCAATCATTTTTTCTATTCTGTAAACTCCTTCCTCTATTTTTTCTCCCTCCACAATGCCATATTTTCTTATATCGCTCTCATCTACTTCCTGAATGGCGATTACACTTACTCCATATTTTTCATATATCTTCATGAGTTGCTTTGTGCAGGGCTCATCAGCAATAATTATGTCATCTCCCAGAAGAACCGCAAAAAATTCATCTCCTATGTAACTTTTTGTTACATATATGGCATGGCCCAAACCAAGTGGCATTTTCTGGCGAATATAAAATATGGAAGCCATCTCAGATATTTTTCTCACTTCCTCAAGTTTATCCCTTTCTCCTCTTTCTTCAAGCACCTTTTCAAGTTCATAAGCAATATCGAAATATTCCTCCAACATCTCTTTTCCTCTTCCAGTTACTATTACTATATCTCTTATTCCAGCCCTGGATGCTTCCTCCACTACATAATGTATAGCAGGCCTATCTATTATGGGAAGCATTTCCTTCGGACTGCTTTTTGTTATTGGCAGAAACCTCGTTCCCAGTCCTGCTGCGGGAATTACGGCTTTCATATTGAGTAATTGTGTTGCTATTTAATTACTTCTCGATTTTTTAGGCGGGGATAAAAGTTTATAAATGGTTGCATATACAACTTTTATGTCTTCGCCTGGGAAAGCAATATCTAGAATATACTGGTACACCCAGGGATATATCGACAAAAAATTGAGAATACACGGAATAGGAACCGGAGAAGTGGCAATCCTCATGGAATTAAAAAGGACTAAAAGGATGACACAGAAGGAGATTGCAGATAGGCTTCATGTGGATAAAACAACAATTTCAAGGGAGGTAAGAAAACTTATGAAAAATGGGTATATTGTTGCAATAAGAGATGAGAGGGATAAAAGGAAAAAGATTATATCTCTTTCTCCAGAAGGTAAGAAAATCATTCCAGTAATCAAAAAGGTGCTGGAAGAATGGAAAGAAATCCTTCTCCACGATTTTAGCCCATCAGAAAGAGATGCTATCTTCAGAGCACTGAATAGGATGGAGAAAAATGCAGTAAATGCCATGGAGGGGATAAAATGATGGAAGGAATGACTGAAGGAGTAAAAACATTGCTGGGGAATCCAAGAAAGGCGATAATAAAGATATCCATCCCCATGATAATAGGGATGTCAGCCCAGATGATATACAATATTGTGGATGCCATATGGGTTTCTGGCTTGGGGGCAGATGCCCTCGCTGCGGTCGGCTTCTTCTTCCCCTTCCTTTTCCTTCTGATGGCTCTCTCCACAGGGATAAGTATAGGAGGCAGCTCTG
>CAZWEL010000052.1:0-5733 GCA_964632955.1 uncultured Thermoplasmatales archaeon
TTAGCAAAAACAAGTCCTGCTAACAGCAATTTTAGTCAACATGCGGAGATACTGTATGTGATAGATTCCCATCCACAGAAGAATAAGGGAGGATAGTATATGAAGGGTAAGAAAGGAAGCATCTTTGATAAATAGCAGCAGAACTCCTGAAAGAGCGGATATTAAAAATCCTGCCATCAGAAGCACATTCCATATATATCTCGATATTATTTTTCTCATTACACCCTTTTTTACAGCAAGTTCTGTAAATAGGGCGGCGAGGAATATGGCAAAGAAGATGATAATTACGCCTTTAAGAGGAGAGGATGTTATTTCAAAGGAAGAACCCCCTGGAGGATGTTCCTCCTGAAGAATTGCTGAATGCCTCCCTTTCCTCGGGTGGTAATTGAGAATGATCGCATATTCCATCTCCATCTGTATCCACATACCGCGGACAGCTACCTGGATAGGTATCATTCACCAGCCCATATGGGCAGTCATCCCATGCCTGAGTGGCGGAGGAAAGGAAAACAAATCCCGCAAGTATTGCCCGCAGGAGCAAAGAAAACATACTTTTCATATTTGCCTCATATCTTTTCCATATAAGATGTTTTTCCCGAATTGTTCCCGTTTCTATCCCAAATTCTGCCACAATTTGTTGAAAATTGATATTATAAAAATAAAGGAGAAAGGATTGTTTTTTACTGTTCTACTCCGCCCCATTTGGAAATCATCACTATACCAATAACGCATATTATGGTTATCACCAGAACCACTACTATGCCTATGCCCGCCGCCGTCCAGTCCTCATAGCCGCCTTCTTTCCATAGTCCTGCAAGCTTCATTATCCCTATCACCACATCCTTCCATAGAAGGGCTATGATGAAGCCAAAGGCGCTGGCAATGGCGATGGCGATTGTCTTCTTTATCTCCCCTTTTGTTATAGCCATTTCTTCACCAGGCATTATTGGAGGATGAATATATAAAAATGTCTAAATCTTTTGTTCCTTAGCCAACCACTGCCTTTTCCTCAGTAATCTTTCCTTTGAACCTCTCCATTTTGAGCCTTTCTATGTCCATCTCTATCTTTTCCCCGCATATCAGCTGGGCGAGAAGGCGTGCAGTCATTGGAGCAATCATGAATCCGTGCCCGCTGAATCCATTGCACTGGATGAAGCCAGCTATGGCTGTTTCTCCAAGTATGGGTAAAGCATCTGGTGTGACATCATAAAAGCCCGTCCACTGCCGCAGTATTCTCACATTTTTCAGCGGAGGGGCATATCTGCCGAGCATGTAAGCCATATGTTGCAGAAAAGAGAAGGTTGGTTCTGTATGATAGCCGACTTTTTCCTCTGGCGATGGAATCCCTCCCAGTATCTGCCCCTCATCCTGCTGACTGAAATAAATACCATGTTTGAAGGATATAACCATGCAATCAAAGGTTCTTTTTACCGGCTCTGTTACCATTGCTTCCTTTCTGACGGGCTTATTTGGTATTTCAAGTCCCACCATTTTTGATATTTTTCTGCTCCATGCCCCTGCGGCGTTGACAACATAATCCGTTTCTATTTCTCCCCTGTTTGTGATAACCTTCTTCACCCTTCCATTCTCCACCTTTATATCTCTCACCTCTGTGAATTTATAAAATTCTGCTCCCAGTTTCTGAGCAGCCATGGCGTAAGCATATGTGGTTTTGAAGGGATCTGCATGGCCATCTGTAGGGCAGAAGGTGGCGGCTATGGCATTCATGCCTTTTGGATCGAGAATGGGTGCTATCTCCTTTATCTCATCCTCATTTATTATTCTCACTGGCAAACCTATACTTCTCTGCATTTCTACATTCTTTTTTGCCTGCTTCATCCCTTCCTCATCATGAATGGCTATCAGATACCCTCCCTGCCTCAAACCAATTTCATGCCCCAGTTCCTCCTCCAGTTTTTCAAAAATCTCCACACTCTTCTTAGCGAGAAGAGCATTTTCCTTGGTGCTCCACTGCTGCCTTATGCCTGCTCCACATCTGCCAGTCGCTCCATAGGCAAGCCATTTTCTTTCCACCACCACCACTTCCTTCCCTCTCTTCGCCAGCTCGTAAGCAATGGCGGAGCCATTTATTCCCCCTCCCACTATCACCACATCCGCCCTGCCTTTCATTTCTTCACCTCTTTTCCTATAACACCTATTTCAATACTCACTACAGGGGGGCGGAAGGAGGGCAGTATTTCTTCCATGCGTTTTCCCGTCTTTCTTGCAAGGATTTTTGCCGCAAGAGGAAGGCAAGTTCTTCCCTGGCACTGGCCCATTCCAAGACGAAGAACCTGCTTTAACTCCGCCAGAGTTTCGCAACCATATTCATCTATTGCCTTTATTATATCTTCTTCCGTTATATCCTCGCATCTGCAAACAATTTTCATTTCACCACCTTTATATTCCTTGCCTCCATGGCGTATTCAGATGATACCTCTATGGTCACAAGCAGTGTTTTCCCCCTTCTTATTCTTTTAACAAGAGCATCACATATTTCTTTTCCTTCTCTATTCAATGCTTTAACAATGCTTCCCTTTTCAGGAATGGGAAGGAATTCATAGGGCATTGTGATAAGGGCTTTATCTTCCTCCACCTTCACCACAAACATTGCCAAGCCGGGGCAGGCATCAACGCAGTTCCCGCATCCTATGCATTTGTCATAATCAATTTTTGGTGTATCATTTATGTTTGCCATTGATATGGCATCTACTGGGCAGGCATCAACGCAGGGATTGCATGGAATCTCCTGGAGACATTCTGTTATTGCCACCCCCTTTCTGAGATGTTCCTCAGATGGCACATCCAAATCTTCAATCTCGACAACTCCTTCACTTTCCCATCTTTTCATGGTATCTCTCCCTTATCTTTTCCTTCGCCCTCTTGGGTCTTGCTCCAAAAGCCCCTTCCCTGAAAATGTTCAACTCCTCCATGTATTCCTTCATTTTCTTCTCGAAGTTTTCCACTCCATAGATGGAATTGGCGGCGTGCAAGCCAGCTATCTTTCCTTCCAGCATTGCAACCGATGCTTCCTCTATGTTTGCCAGATCCCCAGCCACATATATGCCTTCCTTTGTTGTCTCCATGTATTCATTATGGAGGGCAACCCAGCCACCCGCCTCGCCGATATAACTTATTTCTGCTCCTGTCTGGGCTACAAGCCGAATGCTCGGGGTTAAGCCGACGGCAAGACATATGAAATCGCATTCTATTTCCCTTTCGCTTCCCTCAATATAATTCCATTTTTCATCCAGTTCTGCTATCACTGCTCCTTCCACTTTTCCATCTCCATATGCCTTTTTTATTGAATGTTTTGTATATATAGGAACGCCACATCTTCTCACCTTGGCAGCATGAACCATATAGCCCCCTATCTTTGGCATCGCCTCAATTATGGCAGCCACATCTACTCCCGCCTGTTTTAACTGATAGGCGAGAATCAAGCCAACGTTGCCTGCCCCCACTATAAGTCCTTTTCTTCCTGGCTTTATTCCATACACATTCATGAGGGTCTGAACGCCTCCCGCCCCATATACACCCGGCAAATCATTTCCTTCAAAGACAAGCATGTTTTCCTGTGCACCAGTGGCAAATATTATTTTCTTTGCTTTTATTTCATAAACTATGTTTTGTATTCTATTTACAGCAGCAATGAAATGATATCCCCTGTCATAATAACCTATCACAGTTGTATTGAGGAGGATTTTGCATTTGTTACTCGCTTCCTTCCTCAGAATTTCAGCAATCTCTATCCCTCTTGTGCCTGCCCTCTCCTTCTCGCTCCCAAAAAATTTGTGGGTCTGCTTTATTAACTGCCCTCCAGTGCGGCTATTCTCATCTATCACAACAACACTGGCATAAGGCGATGCCTCTATGGCGGCACTTAGGCCAGCTGCCCCTCCTCCTACTATGGCTATATCCACCTCCATCTCCACCGTCTTTGCCTCAGGGGGAGAAACATTGGAAAGTTTGCCGTCATTATCTTCCACCACCATTCCTTCCCTTACAGGCGTGATGCAGGTTCTCACATTTGGCACTCCATCCACCTTCATTAAACAGGAGGAACATTTTCCTATCCCACAGAAAAAGCCGCGAGGACGATGCAATTTCATGCTCTCACTAAACTTCTTTATTCCATTCGCCTCAAGCGCTGCTGCTATGCTCTCTCCTTCATATGCTTCCAATTTTTTTCCCTTATAGTAAAAATGGATTTTTCTGCCCCTTTTGAATTCCAGTATTGGATGTTCCTCTATCCTCATTTTTTCTTTCCTCCCGCCCTTTCCTTGAGAAAGACAGTAACCCTCCTTTTGAATATGGCATCATCAGGAGCATCTTTATCATCATATTTTTCCTCAAGAGCAGAGATGTAATCTATAAACTCCCTGTACAGCTTTTTATTTTTCATCAATTCCTTTGGAGACATTATTTTTTTCGCTTCCTCTGTGAAGAGATCCTCAATCCATATCTTTTCTTTTCTCTCAGGATGCATGGCGTTGTACTGCATGTTGTGGGCAGCCGCTACTATGGCGGAATCCACCATTTTGGTTCCAGCCGCCACGGATTTGAATAAACTTGCTATTTCCTTTTCAGGAACATCAGGGCACTCCTTTTTCAACTCTTCAAAAAGTTCTCTGGATGTTTTACTCATTTTGATAATCTTCACTCCATCTCTGTATTTTGTTTCGAGAATTTTTTCTATATTCTTCTCAATTTCGCCCATTGTATTTTGTATTGAGCACATCAATATATTCTTTTCTTTGTTTTCTCAGAAGATATTCAATGAAGCGCCATGAATTCACTTCTCCTCCACGCTGTATCCCGCCTTCTTTATGGCTCTCTTGGCTGCATCCACATCGCCCACAAATCCCACCATCTTTTTTTCGAGGGAGATGCCGAATCTTTCAATTCCTGCATCTGTCAGCGCCTTCTCTATTGTGGCTCTACAATTTCTGCATTTCATGTCCGGCACATAAAGTTTGTTCTCCATCTCCTCCTTCCTGAACCATTTCCTGCTATAGGCCACTATTATGAGAAATGCCAGTATTATCCCTGCAATCTCCTTCAGCCATAGTGGAAGGGAGGAGGAAGCATATTTTCCTCCGCCAAAGGCATCATAAAGGAAATTGAAGAGAACTCCCGCCATTAACGCAAGGAAGGAAATGGAAAGCAGATATATGAAGAAACTTCTTCTGCCCAGCTTATATCTCACAAAGGAGAGGGTGACGGTGTTGGTGGCAGGTCCGGCGATGAGAAACACAAGGGCAGCCCCCGGTGAAAAACCCTTTTCGATTAATGCCATAGCCACAGGTATAGAACCGGTGGCGCATACATAGAGGGGGAGAGAAACTAGTAGAGCGGCAAGCATGTCGAAGGGATACGCCGCATCAATATTAAAGGGAATGCTGGCTATTATTCCTCCTGCCACCACTCCCACCACAAGCCACTTTCCAACATCCTCAGGCATCTCGATGAAAGCATATTTTAATGCATCCCTTGCCCTTCTTTTTTCCACCACAGCATGCTCATGTTTTTCCATTTTTTCTTCCTTCTCGCCTATCTGACTTATCAGCCCTGTGAAAATCCCTGCAAAGAGGGCAAAGAGAGGGCGAAAAATGGCAAAGAAGGGACCGAGTAGCGAGTAGGTGGCAAATATGGAATCCATACCTGTTGTGGGGGTGGAAACCAGAAAGGAAAGGGTGGCTCCCTTGCTCGCTCCGTCATCCCTGAGGGAGG
>CAZWEL010000053.1:0-5612 GCA_964632955.1 uncultured Thermoplasmatales archaeon
CTTCAGCGGCTGTTTCTCATTTACGTCAAGAGTTGCCTTCACCATCTCCATCTCATAGCCCATTTTCTTCCCGCCAGCATAGAGGGCTCGCAAATCCTTAGGAAAGCAGGAGCCGCCGAAGCCAATGCCGGCATTGAGAAAATGGGGAGAGATGCGATGGTCCATGGCGACGCCCTCCATTACCTTATATACATCCATTCCAAGCATCTTGCATAGGTTGCCGATTTCATTGGCGAAGGATATCTTGGTGGCGAGAAAGGCATTGCTGGCATACTTTATCATCTCCGCCTCAGAAGGTGTTGTCACAATAACCGGGGCGTCTATTGGTTTGTATAGCTCCCTCAGCACCATTTCCCCTCTTTCATCCTCCACTCCTATAACAATTCTGTCAGGATTCATGAAGTCATGTATGGCTTTCCCCTCCCTCAGAAATTCGGGATTCATGGCGATGCTGAATTTACTCACATACTCCTCAATAATGGGTTTAACAATGTTGACTGTAGTTCCGGGAAATACGGTGCTCTTCACCACCACAACGCTTCCCTCCCTCAAATTTTTTCCTATTCTATCCGCCGCTTCTTTCACATACCTCAGATCTATGCTTCCGTCTTCCAGAGAGGGAGTGCCAACGCATATGAAAACAACGTTTTCATCAAAATCGAAGTTGCTCTGGGCGGTTATGCGATTCATATTTCTTCCCATCATCTCCTGCAATCCCTCTTCATAAATGGGGGCGATGCCATTCCTTATCTTCTTCACCTTCTCCTCATCCACATCTATTATTCTCACCCTGTTACCCAATTCGGCAAAGCATACCGCCGTTGTTAGCCCCACGTAACCTCCGCCCACAATACATACGTCCATGCAGAGATATGGTTGTGCTTTTAAAATAACTTTTGCATGGATTTAAACCTCTAATTTAATTTCATTTTCATCCCTTTCCTTTTGAGATGAATGTATTTACGGAACCATATGGAGAGAGGAAATTAAAAATGAGGAAAGATGAAACATATATGAAAACAGGAATGATGTGCAGAATGCACTTCTTTGCCTCCACGTGTGCTGGCAGGAAAAATATATGATTTCATCTTTCCCTCTGAAAAACTACATGCGAACATTTTTGCGAAAGTGAGGATTGAGATGCAACCTCAAAATTTCAATATTCTTAAAAAGCATGAGAACATTACCAATATGCTCGTGATAATAACCATAGCAGTGCTTCTTGTGCTGCTTATCTTTCTGCTCTATGCGTTGGCAACATTCAATAAATTTAAAAGGTTGAAAAATGCGGCTGAAGCCACACTGGGGCAGATAAGGGTGGCTATGAAGAAGCGCCTTGATATGATATCAGAACTGGTGGATAGCGTTAAAAGTTACGCCAGATTCGAGAAGGAAACATTGCAGAAAATAACGGAGATGAGGAGCAGTGTGATGAAGGGAGATGCAAAGGAGATAAAAAGGGTGGAAGGAGAAATGAGGAAAATAATGGGAGATATAAGGGTGGCTGTTGAAAATTACCCCGAACTCAAGACATCCCAGAATGTTAAACAGCTCATGGATGCCATACAGAGCATAGAGGATGAAATTTCCCGCCACCGCTACACCTACAACAACATAGTTCAGGAATACAATACCATGAGGGATGTTATACCCTCCAGCATCATCGCCAGATCCTTTTCTTTCAGAAAGATGGACTATCTTGAGTTTGGAGAAGTTGAAAAACCATCCACAGGGTGGGAGGTTTGAAAGAGCCACTCCAGATAATAATATTATCCATCATAGCCCTCGCCATCGCCTTCGGAGGCGGAGCAATTCTGGATTTCTATAAATATGGTGGAGACCTCTATATCTCCTCATATGAAGTCTATTTTTCTCCCGACGGAACTTTAAATGAAAACTATGAATATGCCGTTTCTGGCGATTATCGCATGCTCTACAGAATCTGGAAATCTCCTCTCTTCTACAGAGAAAATTTTTCCGAACCCTATATAAAGGTTATGGACATAAACTGTCCCTATATACCATATGTGAAGGATTATTATGGAAGGGTTTTCTCTCCATCTCATCAGGAGGAGATAGCAATGCTCGCCCTCCACAATGAGGTGGGTTGCTTCAATCCAGAGGGATATGAAACGGGGAAATACAGAATAGAATACAGATACATGATATATCCTCCGGTTTATTATGATGGGAGCATATATCATATAAACATAAAACTGGCGGATGAACATATACCATATAAAGACGTCGCCATAAGAATAGATAATTCTTCAGGCGAAATAGTGAAAATCTACCCCCATCCTCCCATGGATGTGGAAAGGGATGGAAGCATGTATGTCATTCATGGGAAAAGTCAGCGGAATGCCCTATTGGAGGTGGAGATGCTTTTGAATGCCCCGCCATCCGGCTTTATATATGAGGGTAAAAATCTGATGGAGAGGGTTGAAAAGGAAAATGGGGCATATTACATGAAATATAATCTTGCTTCCAGTTTTGCCATGTTGATGAAATATCTAACCCTATTTTTTCCCCTCATAATATTTGGAATATATTATCACTATGGAAGGGAGAAAAAATTTGTTGTTCCACGCTACCTGAGCACTGTACCGAAGAAAAGGAAACCTTGGGAGGTAAATCTTCTTTTCAAGGGAGATGCCACCTCCTTTGATATGCATGGCTTTTACGCCACCCTACTTGATATGGAGAGGAGGGGCATTCTTGAAATAGAGGCGAAGGGAAGGGATTTGAGAATAAAAATAAAAGATGGCGAGGATAAAATGGATTTTTATGAGAGGAATGTCATCCGCTTCATCAAAAAATATTCCTTTGATGGAATCTTTTCCACGGAAAAGCTGAATGAATATATAAATTCGAGGAAGAATAGTTCATATCAGATTTCCAGGATTGAGAGGGATTTTGAAAAAATAAGGAGGGTGAGGGATGGAAGCGAATATGTGGTGAATGGAAGGTTCATAATCCTGAAATTTTTTGCCCTTTCTCTAGCAGTATTTTTCATCTCCCTTGTTCTCTTCCTCCTTGGCAGAAAAGAATATCCTCCAATGCTGGATGCCCTCATATATTCCATCATTCTCTCCGTCCAGTTTCTGGCGTTGGTTCCAGCCCCATCCACTCTGTTCGGGAGGTGGAAAAGCAATTATTACAAAGAAAAAATGGAATGGGATTCCTTCAAAAGATTCCTGCTGGACATGGCTCACCTTGAAAAATATACCAGCGAGGACATATCAATCTGGAAGGAATGGCTCGTTTATGCAGTTGCCCTTGGAGTGGGCAGGAAGGTGGCAAAACAGTTCAAAAAATTAAATATAAACATACCCGAGACAGATATGATCCCCTACATATACATCGCCTTTGCCTCCACCAATAATACCCTCGCATCTGCATCTGCATCTTCAAGCGGCGGAGGTGGCGGCATAGGGGCTGGAGGCGGCTTCGGAGGAGGAGGCGCAGGCGGAAGATAGTGCTATGCTAAAATATCGTCCATGAGAAGGTTTTTTGCCTCTTTTTCAATGTGCTGCAATTTTTCCTTTTCCTCTGGCATTATAACCGGCTTTATTCCCTCCACCATCTTCGCCGTGGTGAAGGTGTCAGCCCTCACAGATATGAGAGGTATGTTCATCTCGTTTGCTCTTGCAATTAGTGGGGCAGATGGAACTATGTTATTGGTGAGGACAATGGCAGATGTTTTTTTATCGAGGCATGCGGCTATCACATCGCTTCTATCCCCTCCGGTTATTATCAGCTTGTTCTCCTTCCCAAAATCGGGATGCCTTTTTATTTCAGAGGCGGAAAGAGCTGCTATGAATATGTTCTCCACCTCCTTGTTTAATCCATCCCTTCCAGCAACAACCCTGCCAAAGAGTTTATCTGCTATGTAGGAAACCTTCATTACTCCAAGCTTTTTTATAAATGGAAGAAAACCGAGATATTTTATTCCCCTTTCCTCCGCCGCCCTTCTTATCTCATCAATTCTTTCCTCCGCCGCTCTGTTCACTATTATACCCTTAACAGGGAGTGCATCCTTTATCTTCCCTATATACTCTATTTCGTCCAGAATTTCATAATAATCTCCCGAGATTACAAATATTATCTCCGCGCCTATTGCTCTGGAGATGGAAAAAGCATCAAGGTTTATGCTTGCCCCTTTCCATATGAACTCGCCCCCCTCCACTATGAATAAATCCTTTCCACGGGATAGCTCTTCATATCTCTTCATGAATTCCTCCATTACATTGCTGTAAAAGTGAAGAATTTTTGAATGTCTCATTCCCATGCATATTTTTTCCGGAGATATCTCCTCCATAAATTTTGAGAACAAAATGGCATCCTGATCTATCACCTTCTTATCCTTATATAGAACATTGTTTCCCATGGGTTTCATATACCCAACATTTTTTCCGGAAGAAGATGCAATGGCATAAGCCACCACCGTCTTCCCTGATTTTTCATCCAAAGCTGAAATTAAAATATTTTTCATTTTTTCACCTCCACACTCATTCTGGCATCAGCCACCTTCACACCCCTTTCATATACCATCAGGGGATTTATATCTAACTCCTGTATCTCCTCAAATTTTTCCACAAGTATTCCCACCCTGTATATCACATTCACTATGGCATCGATATCCTTTTTCTTCCCCCCCCTCACCCCCGCCAGCAGAGGATATGATTCAATCTCCCTCACCATCCTCTTTATCTCCTTTCTTGGCAGCGGTGCAACTCTGAAGGCAACATCCTTCATTACCTCCACATATATGCCTCCGAGACCGAACATCACCACCTTGCCGAAGGAGGCATCGGTGGTGGCGCCCACTATGGTTTCCAAGCCCTGCGGGAGCATTTTCATCACCTCTATCCCCCTTATTCTTGCCCTCGGCACATTTCTCCTGCAGTTTTCCATTATTGCCTCATATGCCTCCACCGCCTCTTCCTCATTTTCAATGTTGAGGACAACTCCCCCCACATCTGTTTTGTGGATTATGTCTTCAGAAACCACCTTCATTGCCACGGGGTAGCCAATATTCTCTGCCGCCTTTATGGCATCCTTCAGATTTTTTGCTAGATGGAACTCTGGTACATCTATGCCGGCAGCCGCAAGAATCTCCTTTGCCTCATGGCTTAAAAGCTTTTTCCTCCCTTCCTTGGATGCTTTTTCAATAATTTTCCTTATCTTCTTCTCATCCATTTCAATTTCTTCCATCCTTCCCTCATCCTTTTTCTCCCTAACCCTGTAGAGGGCGTATAAAGAGGAGACCGCATCCTCTACATCACCGAAGGCAGGTATTCCCTCCTGCCTCAGTTCCTTTATTATACCACTTGCTCCCTCACCCCCAAATAGGGTATAGAGTGCCGGTTTATTCCCGTATTTTTTATGCACCTCCATCAACGCATTCTTCAAATCATTCAGTTCTCTGTCCCCTCTATCGCAGTAGAGAGCAATTACGGCATGTATGCTGGGCTCCTTGAAAGCACGTTCCAATGCCTCCCTATATTCCCTCCCGCCCGCCTGCCCGGTTATATCCACAGGATTCTTGTATGAACCGAATTCCGGCATTACATCCTTGAATGTTTTTTTAAGCACCTCCATATCATCCA
>CAZWEL010000054.1:0-5463 GCA_964632955.1 uncultured Thermoplasmatales archaeon
CAATAAAAATAGACCCCTATCTCAACTGCGATGCCGGCACCATGAACCCTTTCCAGCACGGTGAGGTTTTTGTTCTTGATGATGGGGGGGAGGTGGATCTAGACCTAGGAAATTATGAAAGATTCATGGACATAAATCTGGGAAGAGATAACAATATAACGACTGGCAAGGTTTACAAAAATGTTATAGAAAAGGAGAGAAGAGGTGATTATCTTGGCAAAACGGTCCAGATTGTTCCCCATATCACCAATGAAATAAAGGAATGGATGAGAAGGGTGGCAAAAGAAAGCGAGGCGGATATATGTTTAATAGAGATTGGAGGAACCGTTGGAGATATAGAATCCATGCCCTTCTTGGAGGCGGTGAGACAGCTTTATCTTGAAGAGGGGGAAAATAATGTTGTTTTTGTTCATACAACCCTTGTTCCCATACTCAAGGTGGTGGGGGAACAGAAAACGAAACCGACACAGCACAGTGTCAAAGAACTTAGGGCTATAGGTATTTCCCCCGACATAATAGTGGCTCGCTCTCCAAAGCCCTTGGATAAATCAACGAGAGAGAAAATATCTCTTTTCTGTAATGTTCCCACCGATGCCGTCATCTCCTCCCCAGACGTGGATTGTATATATGAAGTGCCATTGATACTCCAGAAACAGGGCATAACAAAGCGTATACTTTCGAAACTCTCGCTCCCCTACAGAGAAGCAAAGTTAGAAAAATGGAAAAAATTTGTGGAGAAGGTCAAAAATGGAAGGAATAAAGTTAGAATAGCCATGGTGGGCAAATATACTGCTCTGGGTGATTCATATATAAGCATACTGGAGGCATTCCGCCACGCCGCCGCCGAGCTGGATGCAAGAGTAGAGGTGGTGTGGATTGAGGCAGAGGAGATTGAGGAGGGAAAAAAAATTGAAAATGTGGATGGAATTCTTGTGCCCGGTGGATTTGGAGAGAGAGGAGTGGAGGGAAAAATAAAGGCAATAGAGCATGCTAGAAAGAATAATATTCCCTTTCTTGGGATATGCTTCGGATTTCAACTTGCTGTTGTGGAGTATGGGAGGAATGTTCTTGGCTTAGAATGCCATTCCACAGAGATAAAACCTGATGTGAAACATCCAATAATAATGATTCTTCCAGAGCAATACGGAGTGAAGGAGCTTGGAGGAACCATGAGGCTTGGCTCACAACCGGTTACCATAAAGGAAGGAACCCTTGCTTATTCCCTATATGGGAAAAAGAAAATTTTTGAGAGACACCGCCACCGCTATGAGGTGAATCCTGAATACATCGATGAACTGGAGAAAAATGGAATCGTTTTTTCGGGAATTGCAGAGGATAAGATAAGAATGGAGATTCTGGAGTTGCCGGAGCATCCATATTTCATAGCATCCCAGTTCCATCCAGAATTCAAATCACGTCCATTAAAACCCGCTCCTCTATTCTACGGCTTTATAAAGGCGAGTGTGGAGAAAAGCAAATAAAATGGTGTATAAACTAATAGCATTTGATATGGATGGCACCCTTCTAGAGGAAAGAACAATCTTTAGATTGGCTGAAGAGTTGGATTTTAAGGAAGAGCTGGACAGAATAATAAATTCGGAAAGGGCAGGATATGAAAAAACCCTTGAGATTGCAAAATTTTTGAGGGGACTGGATGTCAATGATTTCCTTCAAATTTTCAGAGAAATTCCTTTGAGAGAGAATGCTGAATATGTGGTTAAAACGCTTAAGAAAAAAGGAATAAAAACAGCGATAATAAGCAATAGCTATGACATAGGAGTGGATGATTTGAGGAAAAGATTGGACATAGATTATGGTTTTGCCAATAAACTGATTGTGAATAATGGAGTCATAACTGGAGAAGTTATACCTCATAATGAAAACCTCAAGAAAAGATTTCCCAGATGCAAAATCCATTCCATATGCAAGAGGGATGTTCTACTTTCGTTGTGCAAAAGGCTAGGCATAAAAACAGACGAATCCATGGCTGTGGGAGACGGAAGCGTTGATATATGCATGCTGAAGGAGGCGGGGCTTGGGGTGGCGATAGGTAAAGATGAAAAGGTAATAAAGGAGGCAGATATATGGATAGAGAATCTTATAGAAATATTAAAATATGTAAACAGTGGTGATGAACATGGATATTAAGCAGGAGGAAGTGACAACCCTTCATGAGATAAACATAGAGAGAGAAAATCTACTTAATAAGGTGGAGGAGATATCACAGGAGAGAAGGGTTTCCATAATAATGCCCATGCTCTACTCCGAGTTGAGAAATGATGCCATCAAAAGAATAAAGAAGGGTTTCAACAGTCTAGCTTTCAATGGGGACATAATAATTCCTCTTTCTGCTAAAAATGAGGGGGAATTTGAGCATGTTAAAAGATTTTTTTCGGATGTAAAACAGAAGCATTACATAATATGGTGCAATGGACCCAGAGTAACGAAATTTCTTGAAGAATTGAAGGCAGAGGGGATAAAGGCAATAAAATATAAGGGAAAGGGAAGAGATGTCTGGATTGCCATGGGTGTCGCTACTCTAAATTCTTACGCCATAACCTTCCACGATGCGGATATAAGGACATACAGCGAGATGATACCTGCAAAACTTCTTTTCCCCATACTCGAGCCAAAACTGGACTTCAAATTCAGCAAGGGTTATTACGCGAGAATAAATCTTCAGACGAGCACAATATATGGAAGAGTGTTTCGCCTTTTCCTTCATCCCCTTCTCAAAGCTTTAGAGAATGAAATAGGATATGAACCCGATTTTCTTAACTTTTTGAGAGGTTTCAGATATCCTCTGGCTGGAGAATTCGCAATGACAAGAGATGTGGCTGTGGATGTTGACATGCCAGGCGACTGGGGAATTGAGATAGGTGTGCTAGCGGAAATATACAGGAATGTGGCAAGGAAAAGAATCTGTCAGGTTGATCTTGGTTTATACGAGCACAAGCATCAGGTAATGGGAGATAAGGAGAAGGGGCTTGTGAGGATGGTGAGGGATATATTCAAAACTCTGCTGAGGGTGCTTATAGAGGAGGACCACATCCAAGTTTCTGAGGCATTTCTTACATCTCTCAGCGTGATATATCAGAGGGTGGCGCAGGATGCCATAAGGCAGTATCATGCCGATGCCATCTTTAATTCCCTTAAATATGACCGACATAGGGAAGAGAGTATGATGGAAAAATTCAGTCGCCATATTCTGGATGCGGGAATGGAATATCTTAAAAAACCCATTGGCTCTAGGATTCCTGATTGGCTCAGAACCATGTCAGCCAAGAGAAAGGTGAGGGAAGAACTTTTCAATATAGTGATGGAAGAGAATGAGTGATGAAATGGAGAAGGCAGATATAGTTGTGGGCATCCTTTGCAAAAATGTGGAGGCAACAATACTTCATGTGATGAACGTGGTAAATGAAGGACTTCATAAATATTTTTCAGAGCATAAAAAGGCGATGGTGCTGAGCGATGGCTTTTCATCTGATAGAACGGTGGGGCTGGCGGAACTTTTTCAGCCCTATGATGGAGTGAAAAAGATTATAACGAGGGATATGGAAAAGGGAGGAAAAGGGGGAGGAGTTAAAACAATTCTGAACATTGCCAGAGAGATGGATGCAAAGGTTGTCATCCTACTTGATGGAGATTTGTTGAGTGTAAAGGCGGAGTGGATTTACGAACTGGCTGCCCCTATCCTTTATGGACGGGCAGATCTGATTGTGCCATATTATATAAGAGATAAATATGATGGAGTGATAACCAACAACCTTGTTTATCCCTTCACCCGCGCCCTCTATGGGATGGACATACGCCAGCCAATAGCAGGAGAATATGGAATGTCAAGAGCGGTGTATGAAATGCTACTTTCTCATCCTCTTTTTCCTCTTGACTTTGGGGTGGATATATTTATAGTTACATCCGCTGCAGCCAACAAAAGGAGGATAATGGAAGGGATATTTTCCCTTAAAATTCATGAATCCACCACACATTATCTCGAACCGGAAGAATTGTTGCTTCCAATGTTCAAGCAGGTTACGGGCACAATGTTTAATCTAGCCGAATACTATGAAGAATTCTGGAAGAATAATGGAAGCAGGGCACATCGCAACATGATAAACGAATTTCATGGAAAGAAACCTGTTTCCGTAAGGATAGATGTGGAAAAAATGAGGAATTCTTTTAGGGGGGAATTTATTCAATGGCAGAAGGTTATAAATAAAATCCTTCCCCCAGAGATTAATAAAAAGATCAACGACATACACAAGGGAAATAATATCACATCTCTGGATGCTGAAACATGGGCAAAAATTGTTTATCATTTTGCCGCAGCATATAAGAAGGAGAAAAATAAGGATGTAATACTAAACGCTCTCAAAAGTTTATGGCTGGGAAGATTCGTAAGTTACGCCATGGAAACAGATGAAATGGATTTGATAGATGCAGAAAGATTGATACAGGAACAGGCGGAAATATTCGAAAAAACAAAGGATTATTTGCTATCCATTTATTGAAGCATCACGAAATATCAACATCAAATTTTTATATAGGAATATAATTTTGCATGGGGGCTCGTAGCTCAGCTAGGTAGAGCGACAGGCTCTTAACCTGTTGGCCGGGGGTTCGAATCCCCCCGAGCCCGTAAAATTCTTAAGATAAGGTTTTGCCAATACCCCTGATTTTTGAGATAACTTTCAATAGTTCCTTTTCCAATTAGATGAATTCTCATCCTCATAAAAAATAAAAAAGAGGAAAAGTCACGCTTCTGTTGCAATGAAGAATTCGTTGCTTCCAAGGTAAATTTCATGGGGAGCCATCACTGGCACAAGGGTGTAGTTTATGGGTGATGGAGCTATAAATGACAGATTCATATCCATGTAACCATCTACCTTTGTATACCCTTTTGGCTCATAGAACACTGTTGTGGCTGTTGTAGAGAATATCAGTGCAAAAAGCATTGCCGCCGTTAGAAGGGCAAAGACTTTCATAAAAATTTAAAAAGATAGCATATTTAAAAATTGTCATGATAAAGGTAAGATTCTACGGGAAAATGAGGAGAATTTTCGGAGATGAAAAAGAGATGGAGGTAAAAACCATAGAGGAGATTTTGAAGATATTGGAAAAGGAAAGAGAGGAGATTAAAAATCTCAGAGAGCATTTCATATTCTCCATAAATGGAAGAGAAGCAGGAGAAAAAGAGGAGTTAAAAGATGGAGATGAGGTGGCGATATTCATATCTCCAACGGGAGGATAGAAAGGGATAAATTTTTTAACATCATTTTATTCCCTCATTTATGGCACAATCAACCTATTCTCTTCTAAAAAAACTTACAAATGCTCACGGCACCTCAGGCTATGAGGAAGAGGTCAGAGAAATAATAAGGGAGGAACTGGATGGCTATGTGGATGAGTTTCGCACCGACAGCATGGGAAATCTTATCGCCATTAAAAATGGAAAAAAGC
>CAZWEL010000055.1:0-5215 GCA_964632955.1 uncultured Thermoplasmatales archaeon
TGAACTACGGTAACCCTGAAAAGCCGGAGAGGATGGGGGAGTTTGTGGAAGGAGCCGAGGCATTGAGAGATATGGCTTCTGTGCTTAATGTTCCCTTTGTTTCAGGAAATGTTAGCTTTTATAATGAAAGCATGGCCGGAAGCATTGCACCCACGCCCACCATCATGGGGGTTGGAATCATAAAGGATGTGAGAAAGGCGGTGACCGTTGATTTTAAGGAAGAGGGAAATCCCATATATGTGATAGGAGAAACCAAAAAGGAGATGGGAGGGAGTGAGTATTATCAATATCTTGGGTTGAATGGCGGAATTGTTCCCAGAAGCGATGCAAACGTTTTGAAGAAGAGCATTGAAGCTGTTGTTGATGCAGCAGAGGAGAGTATAATAGATGCATGCCATGACATATCCAATGGAGGACTTGCTGTTGCACTGGCGGAAATGGTTATCGCTGGCAGAGGGGCTGAGGTATGCCTGTATTCCATGGGCGATATGAGAACGGATGTAAAACTCTTTTCTGAGAGCAATACAAGATGGGTAGCCGAGGTTAGAGCGGATAAGGAGGAGAAATTCAAGGAGATAATGAAGGCTGTGCCCCTTTACAGAATAGGTGAGGTTAAGGGAGACGGCCTTGTCATATATGATGGGGATGAAATGAAGAAATATGTTGATATGGAGAGAGAGGCACTATACAGAGCATGGCATGATGTGCTATGGAAGAAAATGGGCTAAAGCAAAAAATTTATCAACAATTGTTAATTTTATATTAATGAAAGCGAAAGTATTGTTTATGGTTGCCATACTGGTTTTCTCTATTCCTGCATTTGGCTGGAATGAGAAGGAGAAAGAGAATGTTGCTAATGCTTCAATACATGCTTTCCTCGATGGTGAAATAATCAATGTTACCGTGCAGGAAGTGTGGGAGATGCTGAATAACGAGGAGGATGGAAAACAAATACCCGTGGACGTGAGAACTTTCCAGGAATATTACACGGAAAGAATAGCCACACCCCACTCCTATGACAAACCCCGTCTTTACCCACTTCAACTCATCGAAATACCAATTTTTGCCACCATCTTCAATATAATATTCAACGGAAAGAATGTTATCCTGTACTGCAGAACAGCCCATCGAAGCTACATTGCAGCAAAAATTTTAATAGACTCCGGCTGGAATGGAAACCTTTACAACATGGAGGGCGGCATCACCGCCTGGAAGGCAGCGGGTCTGCCAACGGTTAAAGGGCTGGGAATAGGAAGTTGATGCTATAAAGGTTTGGCATCCTCAAAACCCTGTCTCTGCCCTGTGCCCGCCTTCTTTGCCAAATTCTCGGGATGGAACAGGAGATCTATTACATTCAGGGCATGCTCCCTCGTCCTTCTATCAGCCAGCCATTTCAGCTGCTTTTCATCCTCTGCCTCGTCCTCATGAACAAATACCTCTATCACATGCTTGTTGGTGAGCAGCTGCACAGCAATCAATCCAAGAGATGCTTCATGGGCGCATTGTTTGTCTATGGGCTGGGAGCCGGGCATTCCAAGAGCCATCACAATATCACATCCTCTCTCCTCAATCAGTTTTTTTGCTGCCACTGGCAGATCCTTTATGCCAGGTACCGTGTAGCGTTCTATCTTTATGCTGGTGGCATTGCTTTTTATCTCCTCTATAGCTGCCTTAGCCATATCATATCTTGCAAAGGTGGTATCAGCTATTCCTATCTTCTTCATTTTTATACAGCTCCTTCGCCTTTCTTATCTTTTCTATTATCTTCCTTGTTTTATTCAAATCTCCATCGTATTTCCCGCATCTCACAACCCTTGCTTTGATACCTCTCTCCTTCAACTTCTCTTCAAGCCCCTCGAAATATTGGTCATAACCCAGGGCTATCACATCTGGCTGCAATTCCTTCACTATCCTTAAAAAATCATCCTCATATCCTATGACTGCTCTATCCACCATCTTCAATGCTTCAACAAGGCGGCGACGCTCCTCAGCCGGCATTATAGGCTCATGCTTTTTCCTCCTCACCGTTTCATCACATGCCACCACAACAACAAGCTCGTCTCCATATTTTCTTGCCTCCTCAAGATAATGAATATGCCCTATATGAAGCAAGTCAAACACACCAGACGCCATCACTCTTGCCATTTTCTCCATGCCTCTATGATTTGCTTCCCCTCAAGGAAAGCCAGACCATGCTCTTCAGCATATTTCATTGCCTTTTCCTTTTTTAAACTTATCCCAATATCCAGCATCTCACATCCTGCCATTACAGGTGTTAATCCAGCCATCTTTGCCAGTGCTATTCCCAGTTCAGTATGCCCCTGCCTGCTTTCCAGCAAGCCATGTGAGGCGATGCATATGGGCACATGCCCTGGACTCCTGAAATGCTCGCCGAAGATGCGCTGTGCCTTTACCTCTTCCATATTCTCTGTTTCCTTTACAAGATTTGCAAATTCAGAGATTGTCAATGCTCTATCCACATCCCTGATGCCGGTGAAGGTTCTTCTGTGGTTTATTGTAAGGGAGAATGAAGATTTAGTGTCATATGGTATATCGTTGGGTATGAGTTCTTTAAATACGGGCCATTTCTGGGAGCATTTGTAAATCACATCCGCCATATAGGGCAGACCAAGTTTTTTAGCCGCCGCATTCTCAATCATTATGAAAATCAGGCCGCCGCCGTCCCTTCTCATTATATGGATTGCCTCAGGCGTGATGAGTTCACCTGCTATGAAAAAATCTGTTTCTTCCTCCCTTCCATCCGCATCATATACGAGAACAAATTTGCCCTTTTTTAAATCTTCAAGAGCATCTTCAAGTTGGCTCCTCATTTTTAATTTTATTTCTTTCCTCCATAATTCTTGTTATATAGCCAGCCACTCTGTTCCTCATGTTTTTGGTCGCAATTGTGGTGAGTTCCTGCACAAGCATTTTGTTTTTCTCAAAATCGTCTGTAAACTCGTCGGGGAACCTCTGCATGAGTTCCAATGCTATTCTTTTAATGAAGGCTGGCTTTACATTTCCCAAATCATCACCTGCCAAGAAATAACGTTTTAATATAAAAAAATTTCCAGCAAATATTTTTGCAGCACCATCTAACCCACGAAAAGTTTATTAATGATGCATTTTTGTTTTTTATGAAGGGGAGGATAATCATTATTACCATCATATTTTTTATGCTGGCATACCCAGTTTGGGGTATGGAACATATGAAGAGTATATCAAAAAGTGTTGTATGCAACGATGAATGGAACAGAACATATGGGGGAGAGTTGGATGATAGAGGATATGCCGTTGCAGATGCAGGAGATGGTTATCTTTTAGGGGGCTTAACACTCTCCTATGGAAAAGGAAATGGGGATGCTTATGTTATCAGGGTGGATGAAGATGGAAATGAGATGTGGGAAAGGGTTTATGGGGGTAGCGAGGAGGACGGAATCTATGATATTCTGAAAATAGAAAATGCATTCATACTGGCTGGAAAGACCAAATCCTTTGGCCATGGCGGATATGACGCATGGCTTCTGAAAGTGGATGAAGAAGGCAACGAAATCTGGAATAAAACATATGGCGGAGAGAAAAATGAGGTGGCATATTCTATATGTAAAACAACCGATGGCTATATCATTGCTGGAATAACCGAATCCTTTGGCCATGGCGGATATGACGCATGGCTTTTGAAGGTGGATGAAGAAGGCAACGAAATCTGGAATAAAACATATGGCGGAGAGCTTGGAGATTACATTTATTCAATCGAAGATGTCACGGCAGGGTATGTCGTGGCAGGAACTAAAATGACCCTCCATCTGGATTATGACGCATGGCTTCTGAAAGTGGATGAGGAAGGCAACGAAATCTGGGAAAAAACATATAGTGGGGAGGGAGATGAAATTGCCGCAGATGTTTCATCCACTGGCGATGGGTATGTTATAGCAGGCAATCTCCTTATTTTTGAAGAGCAGATAAGCGATGCTTTTATCATTAGAACAGATGAGGAAGGCAATGAAATCTGGAATAAAACATATGGTGGTGCATATATGGACGCTTTCAACTCCATTATGGCTATAAATGATGGCTATGCGGCGGCGGGCTTCTATGGGTTATTAAGCAAGAAGGGAGGAGGATGGATTGTTGAACTCGATGAGAATGGAGATATTACTTGGAATAAAACCATTGGTGGAAAAACAGGGGATGATTATATATGGGAATTCATAAAGAAAGGAGAAGAATATATTCTAGTTGGCTCCTCTACTACATACTCAATGGGTGGATATGATGTGTGGCTGATAAAGGCATTGCGACCGCAACTTGAAATAGAAATAAAGGGCGGTCTCGGGGTGACCATACTCATAAAGAATGACGGAAATGAAACCCTTTACAATCTCGAATTTGAAGTGGATATGGAGGGCGTAGTTTTCATAGGAAGACACATGGAGGGTGAGATATCATCCCTTCCTCTTGGATTCTCCATAGAGGTTCGTCTATTTCCATTTGGGATTGGAAGTACTACAATAAGGGTAAGAGCCGGTGAGGTTTATAAAACAGCGAATTTCTTTGTAATAGGTCCGTTAGTGATGGTAGATGGCATATACAACATCCAAAATTTCATCGATAATTATTTAAAACTCTTCCCTATAATGTTTTTGGAGGCAAAAAATGAAGCGAAAAGCGATATTGGTTGGAATATTGTTGGTGGCTAGTGCTATAACTGCAGTGAATTTTGGAAGCGCCAATGACAGCAATGTCTTTGATTTTGAGAATGCTGTGAAGGAAACACCAAACATAGTGAAACTTACTACTAACCCAACTGCAAGCCAGGGAATGGGCAATGTACTCATAACACAGAACAGCCCGGACGATGACACTCTGCCATTCATTACTGTTGACCCCGCAGGCCACATGGTGGTGACATGGACAACCCAGTACAGCCAGATAGATGCGGACTTTGGCATAGGATATTCTTCTGATGGCAACTCCTGGGAGGCATACCTGATGCAGCTGGACGGCATGGAGATGTACGCAGATACTGGCAAGGTTGTGAGCGATGCATTTACCGGCATATATGGCGAGTTCCTTGATGTGGCACAGGATACAAGCGGTTTCTTCATCATTCCGGATATAACAGACCAGGGAACATGGGAAGTATACACATGGATACCCCAGGATGAGACAGATTTCAAGTATGCATACGTGGATGATGACTGCTGGTACAACA
>CAZWEL010000056.1:0-4999 GCA_964632955.1 uncultured Thermoplasmatales archaeon
TATGTGGTCAGCACATCTGGCTCAACGGGACAGCCGACTTCCATATATACTGACTCCATAGCAATAGCAAAATCTCTTGTGGCTTTTGTGAGGGAGATAAACCAGTTTGGTATAAGGTGGAATGATAGGATGAGCATAATAGTGGATCTCACACCCAGTGCCATTGAGGAGGCATACATGGTGAAGGGGCTTCCCATGAAATTCAGAAATATACAGTTATTACATGTAGGGGAAGATGTTGAAAAAATGATTGAGAAAATAGATAAATTCAATCCAAAATTCATAGGTGGCTATCCAGGTGTGTTGAGAGCGCTGGCGGTTCTTAAAAGAAAGGGATATGGAAAAAATATAGAGCCAGAATATATTGCATCATCCGGGGCTGTTCTTGATGATTATACAAGAAAATATATAGAGGAGGCATTCAGCACAAAGGTTTTTGATGTATATGGCTCAACAGAAGGAGGACCAATAGCCTTTGAATGCAGAAAGGGAAATTACCACATCCACCATGACATGGTTCATCTCGAATTTCTTGATGAAAATCTTGAGCCGGTGAGATATGGAGAGCCAGGAAGGATAATAGTGACAAAGCTTTATGGGGCTGCAACGCCCATCATAAGATATGATGGGCTGAATGATTTTGTTATCCCTCTTTCAAGAAAATGTGATTGTGGGATAAACTCACCATTGATAGAGAAGATTGGAGGGAGAAGGGCGGATTCCATAATACTGCCATCTGGCAACATCATACCTCCCTCCTCCATTACAGGCATACCCGCCAAAGTGATGGAAAAAATGGGAACGAAAAAGATACTCCAATTCCAGATTATTCAGAAAAACGAGTATGAAGTGGATGTCCTTGTTGTGATAGATGAGGATTTGAGAAACGTTGGTCCAGATGTGGATTCCATATTTAGGGAGTTGAAGAAAAAATTTGAGGAAAGATTTAATGGGGAATTAAAGGTGGAGATAACGGAGGTTGAAAAAATCGAGAAGCCAGAACATCTCGATACTCCTCCACCTGTGGTAACATCAATGGTCAGAATAGATTAGCAAAAAGTTTTTCTTTAATGCAATATTACACTGGGATACAGATGAAGGTAAAAAGGGCGCTTGTGAGCGTTTATGACAAGAGTGGATTGGAAGATTTCTGCAGACTTCTTAAAAAGGAGGGAGTGAAAATATATGCCACCTCTGGAACGAAAAAATATCTGGAAGAGCGTGGAATAAGGGTAAAATCGGTGGAGGAATACACCGGCTTTTCTCAACTTCTAAATGGTAGGGTAAAAACTCTCAGCACTTCCATACATGCCGCCATCCTTGCTAAAGGAGAGGAAAGAGAAGAGATGGAAAGGAAAGGCATAGCCCCCATAGATATGGTGATCTGCAACTTCTATCCCCACGAATTTGGCATTGAAGGAATGGATATAGGTGGACCCGCCATGACCAGGGCAGCAGCAAAAAACTGGCAGCATGTTGTAATAATATCCCATCCCAGCCAGTATGAGAGAGTAAAAAAATATGTGGTGGAGGGATTTGACGAGGAGATAAGAAAGCATCTCGCCATGGAAGCATTGCAGAGAACATCATATTATGATGCCATGATTCTGAAGAAATATGGTATGGAATTTCCAGATATACTATGCCTGCCTTACATAAAAAGAAAGATTTTGAGATATGGAGAGAATCCCCACCAGAAAGGAGCATTCTATGTGGAGGAGGAAATAAAACATGCATGCATAGCCAGCGCCATCCAACTTCAGGGCAAAGAGATATCCTACAATAACATCCTTGATGCCCACCATGCCATTGAATGTGTAAAGGAATTTGATGAGCCATCAGTGGTTATAGTCAAACATGCTACCCCATCCGGCATAGCATCAGCATCTAACCTTCTGAAAGCATGGAGGGATGCATATGAAACAGATGTATATTCTCCCTTTGGAGGGGTTGTTGCTCTCAACAGAGAAGTAGATGGAAAGGTGGCGGAAGAGATGAGTAAAATATTTCTTGAAGTCATAATAGCCCCCTCATTTAGCAAGGAGGCAAGGGAAATCTTCGGCAGGAAGAAAAATCTGAGGTTGCTGGAGATAAAGGGCTTGGGAGAGGAGAAGAGGAAGTATGGAATGGAAGTGAGGAGCGTGGATGGCGGGCTTCTTGTTCAGGAGAGAGATGTCAAGGAAATAAATCCTGATGAATGGAGGGTTGTGAGCGAGAAAAAGCCCACGGAGGAGGAAATAAAATCAATGGTATTTGCCGTAAAATGTGTTCGCCATGTTAAATCAAATGCCGTCGTCTTTGTTAAGGGAACAAAAACAGTTGCTATAGGAGGGGGACAGACAGCAAGGGTGGATGCAACCTTCATAGCAACCCATAAGGGAGGGGAGAAAATAAAAGGCTCGATAATGGCATCTGATGCTTTCTTCCCCTTCAGAGATGCAGTAGATGTAGCTGCCAAAGCAGGAGTGAGAGCCATAGTTCAGCCGGGGGGTTCAATAAGGGATGGAGAAGTTATCAAAGCAGCCAACGAACATGGAGTAATAATGGTATTCACGGGACAGAGATGCTTCCTTCATTGAACTAACTTCTCTCCACCATGAAATATAGCTTTACTCTCGCCTGATACATCTTTATATCATCATTTTCCATAAGAACCTCAAAATCCAGTACCTCCACCCTCCTTATGTTGCGAAGCGTTTTCTTCGCCTCTTCTATGGCATGTTTTACAGCCCCCTCAAAACCATCTGGAGAAGATCCCACCAACTCTATTGCTTTTATAACTTCCATGTTTTTCAATCAGATATATGCTTAAATTTTTTTCTATCTGTTATGCATAAAAACTGAAGAGCGGGCGCGGCGGGATTTTCGAAGAGTTGCTACTGCAACCCATTTTCGAACCCGCGGCCTGCAGCTTAGGAGGCTGCCGCCATATCCTGGCTAGGCCACGCGCCCTGCTGCCATCTCCTGGTATATATTTTTTCTAATAAATGTTTTGTGGAGCAGGCAATGGATGCCAGTCAAAGGAAAGGGATTGTATATAATAGGGAAAATGAAGAAAGTAGAAAATTTTTATTTTAACGCCTATGTAATCGCTCCAGTAGTTTTCATCCCATTTATTATGCCCATCATCTCTTGCATTTTGGGCATTGTTGATGAAATCGTTATGGGTTACAGTATTATTCTTGCTCCTCCATCCGAAATAGATTCCATAGTGTTCGTTCCTTTCCATCACATTTCCCTCCACCTCATTGGAACTGGAATTAACAAACTGTGGACCATGAATGTTGAGGAGAATGAAATTATCCCTCAATGAAAATCCATTGGAATTATAGAAGTACACAGAATACCAGTTGTGAATGAAATTGTTGCAGCATATAATCCCATTACTCCCCTCCATCCAGACAGCATACCAGTGATTGTATGAGAAATTGTTGTGGATTATAATTGCATCACTGCATCTTTCCCCCCAAACGCCATACCATAGATTGTATAGAGTATTATTATCTATCCTTTCTTCAACGCTTTCATTCAGCCACACACCGCACCTGCTGCTCTTCAGCATATTGTTATCTATCATGCACCCCTTCCCATAAATCTCAATGGTGTTGTTGAATTTAGAGATTTCATTTCCATGAATATGGATGGCATTGCCATAACATATTATTCCCCTCCCGCCACCATACCCCTCTATTGAGAAGTTTTCTATTGCCACCCCATCAGCATATATTTTAATGCCGTCTGTTTTTATTTTGGCATCTTTTCCAATGATAGTAACAGAATTATTCACCGAAAAATTTTCCCTGTAAATTCCAGGATGAACGATTATAATATCTCCATCCATGGATGCATTAAGGGCATCCTCTATCCTGCTATAATTTCCCTTCCCGCTTCCTCCAACATGCAAAACATTGCCATATGCTATGGCATCCTTTGAGGCATACCCTCCTATTTTCAGAGTTGGGTCTCCGAATATTTCTATCTCTTCCGCCGCCTTCATGTGGAATGCCTTTGCCACTCCATCCCATGAAAAGTTGCATAGATATTCTGCTATGGCATCTCCCCATGCATCCCCTAAAAAGTTTCCATCAGCCATCTTTTCCGCCATCCTCAGATGAAGGTTGCCGAGGAACATGGTGGTTATATTCGGTCCGTGCCCTATCCAGCATAAGCCTGTGGAACCAATGCTAGCCACTGCCTTCCCTTTTGCCACAAAGAACCAGTTAAAGCATTCCCTTGTTTTATTAAACTGCCCCAGCCTTGCGCCAGATGTCATGACTATTGGAAGATGGCTATTTTTGAGAGCAAGTATATTTCTTTCATAATAAAAAATCCATTTCTCATCGTCCTTTGGGTGTGTTGCCCATAGATGATGGTTCCCGGCTCCTTCAAAAAATACAAATTCTGTTCCTTCATTTATAGCTTCATTTATCTTTTTCGCATTGAGTTCTTGAGAAGCATATATTTTCTCTATTTGGTATCCATGCATCCTCTCAGCAATGGCATCAAGAAGATGCTCACCCTCTGCCACATCCCATGGATCATGGAGATATAGATCTCCGCCACACATAATTGCTTTTTTAATTCCCGCCGGATTGTTCTCATATTGAATTATATTATCAAGCACCCTCTCCAGCTCCATTCTGTTTCTTGCCATAATCCTCCCAAGATAAACATCTGGAATAAGGTCAACTCTATCCTTCAATTTTTCTCCATTGAGTTCATGATCATATTCCCCATAATATCCATTTTCATTGCTGTCCCAGGAGGAGAAATTGCCGTTGCCATCGTATATATCCGCATAATATAAATCACTTATAAACCGCCTCTCATATTCCCAAGAGGAACTTCTATCATTCAGATATGAATATCTTACTGGCATGAGCCACTCTTCCTTCATGCCAGGCTTTCTTCCTCCAACAAGAAGAACATATTTTATTCCCCACTGTTCGATGGCATCTTTTATGAAATATTTTATCTTCTCCGCATCATCTCTTCCCTG
>CAZWEL010000057.1:0-4982 GCA_964632955.1 uncultured Thermoplasmatales archaeon
CGCCCCTGAATGCTTACTTCTCATCAACAAATTCATCCAAGGGGAGAATAACCTCTTTCTTTTTCCTCCCCTCCCCCAGCAACCTCTTGAACTCCTCCTCGTTGATGATTTTTATGCCCAACTCCTTCGCCTTCTCATATTTACTCCCTGGCTTCTCACCCACCACCACGTAGTCAACATTTCTGCTTACTGTGCTTGCTACCTTCCCTCCTTCCTGTTCCACCATTTCCTTTGCCTCCTCTCTTGTAAAATCCTTGAGAGAGCCGGTGAAAACAAATGTTAAGCCAGCAAGATTTCCATGCCTCTTCTCATACTCCATTTTCACTCCCAGTTTTTTCAACGCCTCTATCTCCTTTTTGTTTCTATCTTCGGAAAAGAAATCAACAATACTCTTCGCCGTCTCAGGTCCTATTTCCCTTATTTCCATCAAATCATCTATCTTTGCCTTCATAAGAGCATCTATACTCTTGAATCTATCGGCAAGTATGCGGGCTGTATGCTCGCCCACATTTGGTATTCCGAGAGCATAGATAAAGCGGGCAAGATTTTTCTCCTTGCTTTTTTCTATGGCTTCTATAAGGTTATCCGCCGATTTCTCCGCAAATCGTGGCAGATTCATCAAATCCCTTTTTGTTAGTCTGTAGATATCGCTTATTCTTTTTATAAGTCCCCTATCCACCAGCATCTCCACTGTTTTGCCTCCAAGCCCTTCAATATCCATGGCATTTTTTGAGGCAAAATGCTCTATACTCCTCTTCAACTGGGCAGGGCATGAAAGCCCTCCAGTGCATCGATAGTATGCTCCCTCCTTTACCACATGGCTTCCGCATACGGGGCAGCGCAAGGGCATTTTAAACATTCTCTCCTTTCCAGTTCTTTTTTCCTTCAGCACCTCCATAACCTCAGGTATAACATCCCCCGCCCTTGCTACCTTAACCCAGTCACCTATTCTCACATCCTTTTCCTTTATGTAATCCTCATTGTGAAGTGTTGCCCTCGAAACCGTAACACCCTTAACATCCACCGGCTTTAGAAGAGCAACAGGCGTCAGTGTGCCTGTTCTTCCCACACCCACCACTATATCCATCACCTGCGTTATCTCCTCTCTGGGTGGAAATTTGTATGCAATCGCCCATCTTGGAGAACGGGTTTTTGCACCCAGTTTTTCCTGATAATCCAGCCGATTCACCTTAATAACAATCCCATCAATTTCATATCCTAATGTATCCCTCCTCTCATGCATTTCCTTATGATATTCTATCACATCCTCCACATTCCTGCACAATCTTATATTCTCATTTACCTTCAGCCCCCATTTCTTAAGAGTATGCAACGCATCCCACTGTGTTTTTATTTCGCTGCCACCCTCCTGATGCATTATCTCATAGAAAAATATGTCAAGTGGTCTCTCCGCCGTCTCCCTGGGATCAAGGCGGCGCAAACTGCCGGCGGCGGCATTTCTGGGATTTGCCATCGGCTCCTCTCCGCGCTCTATCAGTTCTTTATTATACTCCTCGAAGTCCTTGATGTGCATTATCACCTCACCCCTGACAGCAAGCATTTTTGGGATGTTTGCCTCCTCTCCCCTCAACACAAGAGGCACAGCCCTTATTGTTTTTATATTCTCCGTAACATCCTCTCCCTCTATTCCATCCCCTCTTGTCGCTCCTCTGATGTATTTTCCATTCTCATATATCAACTCCACACTCAGCCCGTCAAGTTTTGGCTCCGCTACATACTCAACGCGCTCCACTCCCAGTTCCTTCTTCACCCTTCTATCGAAAGCGCGCATCTCCTCATCGTTCTTTACGGTGTCAAGGCTAAGCATTGGCTTAACATGGCGAACATTTTTGAATTCCTTTGATGGAGGTGCCCCCACACGCTGCGTTGGAGAATCAGGGGTTATGAACTCTGGAAATTTCTCTTCCAGCTCCCTCAATTCCTCCATGAGGGCGTCATATTCTGCATCAGATATTTCTGGCTTGTTGAGAACATAATAAAGATAGTTATGCCTCCTTATCTCCCTGCGAAGCCATTCAATCCTTTTCTTTGCCTCGTCTCTGGTTAACTCCCTGCTTGAGCCCATATTTAAAATATGCTGCTGGGAAGTTAAAACTTTTGCTCAAAAATTGAAAAGCATGCTCTGCTTATCCATCTTTCTCATTTTCTCCGCCATCTTGTATATCTCCTCTGCCTTTTCCTTCTCCCCGACCAGATACTCTATTTCCTCCTTCTTGAGTTCAGCAGATGCAGCAAATCTGGAAGCCATCTCCGGATTCATAAAAATTTTCTTTATCAGAGGAAGGATTTCCATTGCCTTTGATGAGGAACAATGCATCCTTTTCCCCATCTTTTTAGCCAGTTCATATTTCATATACCTCTCCTGCTTTCCCGCCGCCATCTTTCTCAGCCACGAGGGAAAGGAGTATTTCACAAAACCCCTGCAATCATGTTTTTTTGCCGCCGCCACTCCTCCCGTCATCAATTCAAAGGCATACCTCCACAGCCCATAATACTGCCTTCTCCATGTTCTGCCGAGAAAAACATCTGCTCTGGATAGGAAATAATATGCTCTCGCCAAATCATAGGAATTGCGATATTCAGCAGGAATATTTTCATCAATCCAGAGTATGAGATTATCCGGAGATTCATCCAGCAGTCTCGCCTGATTTACTGCAGTTCTCATATCCCTTGTCCTAAGAATTATTCTCAGCGTGGAAAATATTTCCACCTCCCTATCCCTGTATCCCAGATGGGAAAGCATGTCCTTTGTTATTTTCCTCCCATATGCCATGGACTGTAAATCATTTATGGCACTCCTCACATCCCCATCGCATCTCATGGCTATTGCTTCCAATGCCTCTCTTTCATACTCAATGCCCTCCTCTCTGCATATCCTTTCCAGAAGAGAGATAATTTCATCTCTCCTCACCCTTCCAAATTCTATTGGAATGCATAATTTTTTCAACTCACTCCCCCTCCCCTTTACTAGAGCATAGTAATCATTTGCCAGAAGAATTATGGGCTGCTTTGCCGCCTTTATGGTTTCTATTATTGCCCCCTTTCCACCTGCATCTCCATTTCTTTCATAAAGATTGTCCGCCTCATCGAGTATTATCAATCTCCTTACCCTTCTGCCCATCGCGTCTGTTGGGGAGCCAAGTATCTCACTAACTGCTCCTGTGAGAGCCACCCTTTTTATAATTTCCCTGTTTCTATCATCGCTGGCATTTAATTCCACAACTTCCCATCCAAAATCCTTTGCCAGAGCATGGGCTGCTGATGTTTTTCCCACACCAGGTTTTCCATAAATTATGACTGCCTTTTTTGATGGGTTGCCCACCTGCCATTCTCTTGCCCATTCCAACAGTTTTTCCTTCGCCTCCCTGTTGCCTATAACTTCTTCAAGATGCTTTGGCCTGTATTTTTCTGTCCAGTTCATTTATCGAGTTCAAAATCCTGCCAGTAGAGGTCTTTCTTAAATTCCTCCCTTATTATGTCCCCGAGTTTTGTAGGTATCCTTATTCCATATTCCTCATAAACTTCCATTCCATCTCTTGTTATATATGTCGGATTGAAAGGGTCAAAATCCTGTGGAAGTTTTATCAGCTGATACTCATACTCCCCTGTCTCGGGATTTCTTATGCATATTCTGTAATTGTATTTATTAAGCACGGTATAACTTCCCTGGAGTTTGCTCACGAGATCGCGATAATAATTTATGCTGTTCTTCAATTCCTTTACCTCCTTCTCCATTGCCTCCACCCTTGCCTTGTATTCCTCCAGTTCCCTCTTCAGTTTTTCATTCTCATATTTCAATGCATCTCCGCTGAAACCGCCACCCTCAAGATGAGCAATTTTCATCTTCAAAAACTCATTCTCCCTCCTCAACTCGGTGAGCCAGTCAAAAAGTTTCTCGCTCGTTGGCGCCCTCTCTTCCATTCTTCTCAATTTTTCCTCAAGTTCTGCAATCATCTGCTTGTACTTTTTCAATTCGTTGTTCTCCCTTTCCATCTCCATCTCCTTCACACTCTCCTTCTCTACAACTTTTTCTGCTTCCTCAACTTCCTCCTCTTCCTCCGGCTTTGTTGTAAAAATCATTATTCCAATCCACACTAATAAAAACGAGAGAAGAACAAGTATGGTCACGGTGATATTGTCTAACATATTTTCACTAACTATATACTTTTTTTATTTCTATACTTTTCGCTTTTCTATCTGCTCCTTTATCTCATGCGCTATGCCAGGATCGCGGAGTGTTGTTATGTCTCCAACTATCTCTCCATTCTCCGCCAGTCCTCTCAATATTCTCCTCATTATCTTTCCGCTCCTTGTTTTTGGCAGGTCGCGCACAAATAAAATATCCTCCGGCTTGGCTGTAGGACCTATAACCTTGACAACATGCTTTATTAGTTCCTTCTTTAATTCCTCACTTTCCTCATATCCGTCCTTGAGCACCACATAGGCAAAAGGTGTCTGTCCCTTAATCTCATGGGATATGCCCACCACTGCCGCCTCAGCCACCGCAGGATGGCTCACGAGAGCGCTCTCCACCTCCGCCGTTCCCAAACGATGGCCGGCAACATTGATAACATCTCCTATTCTGCCCAGCAGCCAGAAATAGCCGTCTTCATCCACCACTGCGCCGTCTCCAGTATAGAAGTTTCCGAAGCCATATTTGCTCCAGTATTCCTCCACATACTTCTCATGGGCGTTGTAAAGTCCGCGTAGCATCGATGGCCATGGGCGTGTTATTACAAGCTCACCTTTCTGCCCGGGAGGACACACGCCCTTTTCGTCCCTCACCTCTGCCTTTAAGCCGGGGAACGGGAAGGTGGCTGAGCCGGGTTTTAGAGCTGTAACTCCCGGCAAAGGAGTTATTATATGCATGCCCGTCTCGGTCATCCACCAGGTGTCGACAATGGGACATCTCTCCTTTCCTATAACCCTGTAATACCACAGCCATGCCTCCGGATTTATGG
>CAZWEL010000058.1:0-4803 GCA_964632955.1 uncultured Thermoplasmatales archaeon
AATGGATGAGGAAGAAGCGGTGGAATTGATTGTGCAGGGAATGCTTGCAGGATAGTTTAAATTTTTTATCCAGTTCTTTTAATGATTCGTAAAAATCGATTATTTTAAATTTGATGTAGAAATGATATAGCCATGAATGAAGACGAGAAGAGGGAGGAAAGAAACCTTGAAATACTCATTGTAGCCTTCCTAACGTCTCTTTCCATATTTCTGGCATCCATATATAATATAAGATTGGAGGGTTATCCATTCTATCGCCATTTCTTTTATCTTCCTGCAGCCCTTTCCACTTTCTGGTGGGGGAGAAGAGGACTGATAGTCCCTATCATCATTTCATCCTTTGTTATTTTTATAAGCATTATCCAGCATTACCCAGTGGAGAAATTTTTGTCTGTCATCATAGAATCAATGCTTCTCCTCATTGTTTCCCTTCTTGTATCTGTTCTCAGTGAAGAAAAAAACAGGGCACTGGAAAAGGAAAGGGAATTCAAATTGATGACAGCCCATTACTTTTTCAATCCAATCTGTATTGCTGAAGGTTTCCTCGATATGGCGCTAAAAGAAGTCCCTCCCTCCACAAGGGAGAAACTGGAGAATGTGAGAATTGCTGTTCAGAGAATAAAAAAAGTTGTGAAAAATGTGGTGGAGAAGGGAGAGATAAGGGAGTAGGCTTTGCTTCATGGAAAACAGTATAGAATCATTTCCGCATATGCTATATTGCCCCCATTTTCCACTTCCACCCTCAAAATATGTTTTCCTCCACGGGAACTCATGCGCCATTCATATGGAGGCATGTAATCATCATACATTTCCCTTCCATCCATGAAAAATTTCACATCGCTTTTCACATTTGTATAAACGCTTATATTCATGCTCCCTATGATTGTATTTCCCCAGGGGGCAGGAAGTATTCTCCTTCCCTCTATATATACCGCAGGATGCCATACATTGGGTTTCATAAAAAAAATCATGGTATCGTCAAGAGGAGGAAGATGTTTATCTTTAATCCCCGCAGCCCATGCAACACTCCTCCTCAAAATCCACCAGTTATAACTCCAGTTCTGGGCTGTGCCATTCACCCACCTGTAAAGATAATCCTTCCTGTAAAGGGTGTATTTGTTCCTCCCCAAAAATTCCTCCACATGCCCCCCAAGAAAGGCGAGTTCTTCAGGATGAGGACCCCACAAAACAATTCTTCCATTTCCATATGTGGTGGCTATGGCGGCATATTTTCCCTTCAAATCTGTTTTAATGGGCTTAACAATCTGCCATTTTCCATTCACCTTTTTCCAGAAATGAATGGGCGCCTTATCGCTTATCTCCTCCCCATATATTGCTATGGGAACAATGTCTCCCATCAGTGGATTGGTGGAATTTCCTTCATACATGCCAGGACCACCTTCATATCTTATTATTCGGGGATTGTCGGGACTTATAGCCACTATGGGATGGTCTGTTAAATTGCATTCCACGGGCACTCCTCCTTCAAGCCCTGAGGATTTATACAAATACTGCCATTCCTCCTGCTGGTCATCGTCCACATAAACGTTTGCTATGGCAAGAGAGCCCGCATTTATTATCTTATCAAAAAACGCTGTGGGCTTTTCTATACCAAGAGAGGCTTCATTTGCCCCTCCGCATATGCCAATATATCCGCCGCCGCTGGCGACAAAGTTGCGAACATTTCTTTTCCATTTAGCATCCATTCCATGGAAATACTGTCTGATGCTTGCCCCTATAACCAGAACATCATAGTTTTCTGTATTCAGTGGTTTCTTTCCCATCCCCATTGCCTCCCTCATGTTTATTTCCGTAACATTGAATTTATAATGGACTCCATCGATGCTCCATTCATATCTGAGGGCATATTCCAGCACTTTTATTGCGGGAACTATGGAGGGATAAACCGCTATGTTTTTATACACAACTCTTTCCCCTTTTTCCCCTCCTGATGAAGAAGGTATGCTGAAAATGGATGCTATGATGAGAAAGGAAATTATCATTGCCGCCTTCTTTTGCATCATGGAATTAAAGGGTGGAGATATAAATAGATAGCGGGCGCGGCGGGATTTCCGCTGCCCCTGGCAAATTCGAACCCGCGACTGCTGGCTTAGAAGGCCAGCGCCCTATCCTGGCTAGGCCACGCGCCCCAAATGTGTAAAGGAAAGGTTTTTAAAAATATTTGGAGATGGATGTCAACGCTACAGAAAGTTTTTCATATAATGCGGTTTTATCACTATGTTCTGGAAGGGAAGGAAAAATGCATTGATGAATGCAAAGAGGGGGTGGAAAAATGCATAAGGCTCTGACAATTGCAGGAAGTGATAGTGGAGGAGGGGCGGGCATAGAGGCGGATTTGAAAACCTTTGCTTCCTTCAATGTCCACGGAATGGCTGCTTTAACATCTGTAACAGCTCAGAATACCAGGGGAGTGGAAGCAATAAAGGATTTGCCTGCCAGTATGGTAAAAAAGCAGATTGAGTGCGTTGTGGATGATATAGGAGTGGATGCAGCCAAGACGGGGATGCTCAGCAACAGCAGGATAATAAAAACCGTCGCCTCCACACTGGAAAAATATGAATTTCCCGTGGTGGTTGACCCCGTTATGATAGCCAAAGGAGGGGCACATCTTTTGCAGGAAGAAGCAATGGATGATATGATGAATTATATAATTCCTGTAGCGACAGTGATAACTCCCAACCGTTATGAAGCGGAAAGAATAAGTGGTATGAAAATAAGGAGGAAGGAGGATGCAAGAAAGGCGGCGAGGAAGATAGCAGGTATGGGAGCAGAGGCGGTTATAATAAAAGGAGGACATATGGGGAGAGATGCCACTGACATATTATATCATAAAGGGAAATTTTATGAGTATAGAGGGAAGCGTATAAAAGGATGCACCCATGGAACAGGATGCAGTTTTTCAGCAGCCATAACAGCAAATCTTGCACTGGGAAAAAATTTAAAGGAAAGTGTTGAAATTGCAAAGAAATTCATCACCATAGCCATTGAATATGGAGAAAGGATAGGGCATGGGCATTGCCCCGTAAATCCTGCCGCATGGATGGGAAAGAATGCGGAAAGATGGAGGGTTTATGAAGAACTGAGCAACTCCATAGAAATTCTAATGGAAAAAAATATTGTGGATTTAATACCTGAAGTGGCAATGAATTTTGCCTATTCACTTCCCTGCCATTATGCAAAAAATGAAGATGATGTGGCAGCCATAGAAGGAAGGATTGTGAGGGCAGGAAAAAAGGCTAAAAGAGGTGAGGTAAAATTCGGGGCATCTCATCATCTCGCAAGGGCTTTGCTGAAAGCAATGGAATTTGATGAAGACATGAGGGCGGTTATGAACATACGATTTGATTTTTCCTTTATAAAAAAGGCAAGTAAGAAAATGCTGGTTTCTTTCTATGACCGCAGGGAGGAGCCAGATGAGATAAAGAAGAAGGAAGGGGCAACATTACCCTGGGGAATAGAAAATGCTATAAGGAAGGTGGGTAAAGTGCCGGATGTGATATACCATGAAGGAGATGTGGGTAAAGAACCAATGATTCTCATATTTGGAAGAAATCCTGATGACGTCCTCTCAAAATTCAGATGGATTGCTGGATTATAGAAGAAAGAATATGGAAAATATGAGTATGAGAAGAGAGTAGAGCAACATTACTTTCCTCATTCTTGTATGATTCCAGGGGGAAGTGGTTATCGAGGGAATAATTTTTTCAGAGAGCATCACCATATATTTACCCATCCCCATCATGTTTTAAAAACTCCTTCTCCTTAATAAGTATGGAGGGGGTTCCATGAGTAAATAAACTTTTCGGAGAATGGATATTCCTCAAAATGAGTGATAAAATCTCCTCAAAATTTTATTAGGCTTTCTAATCTGTTGTGGCCGAGCTCCAGAGCTATGTCAGCTTTCATGGCTCTGGTTTCATCTCCTCTAACAAAATTGTAAATTATTCTCCTCAAGCTAAGAAAAGCATTTGCTGATTCAAATGATTTAAAACCACGCATTATTTTGTAACGTTGCTTTACATCTTCATTATATCTCTCAATTGGATTGTTATTATGTTCTAAGCCATATTTCTTGCACGCTATTGGAACACCATGAATTATCTTGCATACTTTTGAAAAATACTTATTGAAGGCATTTTTGTAGTGCTCTCTTTTATCACTAACAAAAGTAATTCTTCTATCTATCTTTGTCCCCTTATATTTCTCATATCTTTCTAAGCATTGATCATATATTCTTTCTTTTAAATCTTCAAAAAATTCTCTAAATGCAGACAGAGAAAGAGTATCTGAGAGTAAATGTCCTAAGTTATAACCAGTTTTTCCATCTAAAGCATTTATGTCATAAATTTTCTTTCCTCTCTCTTTCAAAACAACTTCATCCATGTGTATTCTACCTTTTATTTTTGGCTTTAATTTCTTTTCAAATTTTTCCAGTAAATGAGAATATTTCCTAACCCAGTATAATATAACGCCATCATAAAGATAATATCCTTCATGTTGCCAGATAAAATCCCTTATTTTTGATAGAGATAATCCTTCAGCATATAAATGTAAAGTTTTCAGAATTATTTCCTTTGGATAAGTCATGTTTTCGAAACCATCTCTTTCGACAAACCTTCTCCTACAGGAATTACATTTGTATAACTGCTTTTCCACATATTTGTTGTATCTTTTACCAGCTTTTACTATATCCTTTCCTCCACAATATGGACAATCCATTTCCCATCCCCAAATATAAAATAAGGAGAGTTTTTAAATATCGCGGAATTTGTGGAGAATCTG
>CAZWEL010000059.1:0-4794 GCA_964632955.1 uncultured Thermoplasmatales archaeon
CACGGGTAGCAGAAGAAGTGATATTCCCACAACAATAATTCTCTTCCATTTCATGCAGAATATATGCTGAAAATGGTTTAATAATTTTTTGTGTCATTTTTTCCCAAACCATTTCGTTATGGCGTGATATCGTTGCATAACTGTTGCTACTCCCGCCACTATAAAATAAAGCATCACCAATTCAATAAAATAAAATCCGTATATTTTTTGAGGAACAAAAAACTGGATTATGAGGGCAATGAATAAAATTATGATTCTATCTGCTCTTCCCAGTATTCCCGCATATACCCGTCTATAGCCAACCGCCTGCGCCTGCGTGCCCAGATAACTTACGAGGAGCATGGTCGCCATTGCCGTTACACCTATAACCTTATCAATCCAGGGAGAAATGACTATGCCTCCCATGATAAAAACATCGGAGAATCTGTCTATGGCATGGTCTATGAAATCCCCCTTTTTGCCCGCTGTCCCCCTCATCCTTGCAATTTTGCCATCGAGAGCATCCAGCAACCCGTTTATTATCACAAAAAAGGCGGAAAGGAGGAGAAGGACATCGTTCTCATAAGAAAAATAGGCGGAGATGCCTGCAAAAAATGCAAAGATGAGGGAGAGATAGGTGAGAATACTCGCCTCTATGTCAATCTTTGATGCAATTGGCTCAAGAATTTTATCCGCCTTATCTCTATATTTATCAAGCATTTTCCATCAACCACTGGCTATAATCAATTTTTCCATGAGAAGGAGGAGGCATTTTTTTAATTATTTCATCCACTTCTCTGGCAATCTCTTTTATTTCTCTGCCCGTTGTTTCCACCTCCCACACTCTCTCATGTCTTTCCAGTGCTCTTTCCAGAATTATGTCCAGCGCCTCCGCCTCCAGATTTTCCCTTATTTTTTTCTCTCTCCATCCCTTTTCAGCCAGCCTTTTTTTCAATTCTTCAGGATGACATCTAAGAACCACGACCCCATCAACACTCAGCAGATGGCTTAGATGTCCTTCCACAAGCACTATCTCTTCCTCCCTTATACTTTTTATATACTCATCCATCGCCTCCTCATCCACTATCTTGCTCTCCCTTTCCTCATCATATCCTATTGTGAATTTATCCACCAGATCTGAGAGATGAATTATCTCATATCTGTCCTTCAATTCTTCAGCCACACTTGTTTTTCCCACTCCAGGTGTGCCCGTAATTGCTATCTTCATGTTTTCAGCAACTCTATGAATTTGTAAGGGTCATCCCCTTCATAAAAGCAGTAATGGATATGTCTGTATTCCTTCTTGAATTCCACCACATCCTTCCTCACCTTTAATGGCTCCTCTTTATCAATTAGCAGTCGCTTGAAGAATTTTGCTACCTCCTCCATCTCTCCTTCCTTCATTCCCAGCCGTGTTAATTCCTGCACTCCAAGGCGGATGCCAGAGGGGCGAAGAGGATGATCGTCTCCAGGAACCATATTCATGTTTGCTATTATTCCTCCATCTTCAAGAATCTCTGCTGCCTCCTTGCCCTTTTCCTTGCCTACCCTGAATAAAATTTGATGCGATTCGGTGAAGCCATACTCCCTGCCAAGAACATCAAAGCCATGGTTATACAACGCTTCAGCAAGTTTTTTGGCATTTTTCACAATCTGCTCTGCATATTCCTTTCCAAATTGCAGATGTTCTGCAAAAGCAATGGCTTTGGCTGCCACATGATGGAGATGATAGGATGAGGTAACCCCCGGAAATACACCCCAATCCAGCTGCTTCATATATTTTTCCTCATCCCTCGTCTTATTTGCCAGAATGATTCCTCCTTGAGGACCGGGGAGCGTTTTATGGGTGGAGCCGCTCATCACATCTGCCCCCTCCTTCAACGGCTGCTGAAACTTGCCACCTGCTATCAAACCGAGAACATGGGCTGCGTCATATACCACTTTAGCCCCCACCTCATGGGCAACATCCGCCAGTTCCTTTAGGGGTGTGGGAAAAAGGAAAACGCTCTGCCCGAAGAGTGCAAGTTTTGGCTCAACCTCCCTTATTTTTTTAATGGCCCCATCCACATCTATATTCATGCGCTCCTCATCAAAAGGATAGAAATGCAGCTCCAGCCCCCTAAGGCCGGCGGCCCCCCATTTCCCATATGAAATATGAGCGCCATCCGCTGTATCCAGCACCGTAACTTTATCTCCGGGCTGTGTGAGAGCCTTGAATATCGCCATATTTGCCACTGTGCCGGAGGTGGGGCGGACATCCGCATATTTAGCATCGAATAATTTTTTGGCCAGTTCTATTGCCTTGCTCTCCACTTCATCGAAGTATTTGCAGCCCTGGTAATATCTGTTGCCCGGCGTTCCCTCGGCGTATCTTCCGTGGAAGTCAGTTATGAGCATCTCCTGACACATGGGCGAGAGTATATTCTCGGAGGCAATCATCGGCAGGCATTCTCCAAAGAATTTGTTATTTTCCCTTGCCACATCCCTCACATAAAGTGCTTCCTTTAGCCAGTCCATGAAGGAAAATGGGAAGGGAAATAAAAAGGTAGTGGATGTGCTGCATCATATATAAAAACTAGTCGAAGAAAAGCCGTGTAACCTCGATTCCATTATTTGGCATAAGATGGCAATAATACTACACCATACTCTTCCCATTTGTCAATTCTGGAGAGAATATAAAATGTTTTTGCAAATTTTTCGCATAACCGTTATCTCCTAAGTGCTGCATCAATTCTTGCGACATCAAAGCCAACTATTATATTTCCCTTTATGTCAATAACCGGCGTGCCCGTCTGTCCGCTCTTCCTTATCATTTCCTGTATCGCTGCCGGATTCTCAGAGACGTTTATCTCTTTAAATGAAACGCCTTTACTTCTCAAATATGCCTTTGCTTTGGCGCAATAGGGGCAGCCAGTGCTTGTGTATATTATTATACCGGAGGATGAGCCGTAACTGGATTTCTTCACTAACGGCTTCGCGCTCAAAACATCGCTTATCCTTATCATCATTATGCCTGTTTCACCAGCCCTTTCCAGCTCAGATTTTTCCAGTGGTAAAGAGCGCAAACTTGGCATTTCCTCCAGTCCATTTCTGGACAAACCCTTCATCTTACCTCTTTTCATCTCCTTTTTCATCTCCGCAATCGCCATTTCCCTCTCATAACCCATATTACGAGCCATGGCTTTAACCACATCCTCCAAGGCAGATGCAAATTCATCCATTGCCAGCGATTCTTTTCCTCCTTCCTCTCTGGCTCTCTCCCTGATTTTCTTTGCTATTGCAATCTTTGCAATCCCTCCTCCTGGAAGGGCGCCCTTCTTCATAGAATCGATGGCTGCCCTCACGCCTTTCTTCACATACTTCTCAATCATCGTATCATTTTTTTCATTGAAACCCCTTATATGCACCGTCACCACATTCCCATTCTTAACATTCTCTATCCTAAGCATTCTGATCACCTACACATGGCACACGCCTCCCGCGCAGCCAGCATTCTTGTCCGTAACAACACTTCCACTTTCTCCTATATACTCCTCTGAAATGTTTTCCACATCTGTAATGGTTGCGCCCGTGCTCTTTGCCACCGCTTTTATATCTTCTTCGCTTATCTTCTCGAAAGCCATTATGCCTCTTTCCGCCATCATTCTTGCCGCCCTTTCATCTATTTCTCCTTTAACAAGCACAACATTTGCTCCACTCTCTTCTATTCTGTCAACAATTTCCCTTAATTTTTTCATGTCGATATCTACAAATTTTCTGTATGCATCACTGGATTCAATGAATATTTTTGCATCCATCTTTGGTTTTCTTATCTTTATTTCATCGAGAAAAAGAATTCTTCCCTCATCAACAGAGTCAGGCATGTCCTTATCCTTTCTTTCATAATCCAACAGATGTCCTATTATTATTTCAGATTCATCCTCCTCTCCTCCCTCCTCCGTGTAAACCTTTATGTTTTCCATCTTCACCTCATTTTCAGCGAGAAATAGAACCGCATTTCTTATGAGAGGAAGCAAAAAATCTATGTTGTCATAGCCGGCGAGGGCATCTCTTATCACAGCCTCCAGTTTTTCAACTTCGCTCCTTTTTATCTCCACCTTGAGATTGTCAATTTCTTCCAGGGCAATCTGGAGAGCTTTTCTGTACCCTCTTTCAACTGTGGTGGGATGAACACCCTGAGAGATGAGTTTAAATGCCCTTTTCAATAGCATGGCAGTAAGATAAGCCATGCTTGCAGTACCATCTTTTTTATCTTCATCCTGGTTGGAAACTGCTCTGGAAATTAAATCCATAAAGGGTGTTTTTTCCAGGTTGTTGATTATTTCTGCACCAGAAGAAATTATATCTCCCTCTTCATTCATTTTCAGCATACCAGTGGGACCTATAGTATTCTCAACTGCCATGGCGATGTCCTCGGCGGCATTCTTTATTATATCCATTGGTTCCTTTTTCCTGTGTAAGTCATGTTTTAACAGAGGTATCATATTGGCGATATTGCATGCTCATATTTAAACGTTATTGCAATTTTTTTGCACAACCGATTTACAGCAACTTCAGCACTTCCACAGCATCATTTGCATTACTCTCGCCAACATATGCAACAACTTTTATTTCGTGCATACCAAATGCAAAATCATCCCATAACCATGAATATGGCGGCTGGTTATCTGTATATTTTAATTTGTTCAGAGTTTTCCAAAATGAGTGAAAAATTGGTTCAATTCATCAATTTTCGACTAAAATTTTTCAAGTTTATTGATCATTTACATGCATTTTGAATTTATGCCATATGAAATTGCTTTATTTTCAGTAATC
>CAZWEL010000060.1:0-4750 GCA_964632955.1 uncultured Thermoplasmatales archaeon
GCGATGACTACCGCCTATGATGTGCCAGCTGAGCCTTTGATAAAAAAGTTGGCAGGTAAACTTAAAAATGAATTCAAAATGCAGCCTCCCGAATGGAGTAAATGGGTGAAGACAGGGGCACATAGAGAAAGACCCCCAGAAGACCCTGACTGGTGGTTCATAAGGGTGGCAGCAGTGCTCAGGAAGGTTTACATGCGAGGACCCATAGGTGTTTCCAGATTGAGAGGAATGTTTGGAGGAAAAAGGGACAGAAGGAACAAACCGTACAGACATGTGAAGGGAAGTGGTTCAATAATAAGAAAGGCATTGCAGCAGCTGGAAGAAGCAGGACTTGTGGAAAAGGATGAAAAGGGAAAGGGAAGAAGAATATCACCTAAAGGACAATCGCTTGTGGATAATACCGCCAAGGAAGTTGCAGATGAAATAGGAAACTTTATATAAAATCCCGGAGTGAAAATATATGGACGAAGCGGAGGAGATAAAAAGAAGAATGATGGAACAGATGCAGAGGCAGATGGAAGAAGAGCAGCGAATGCAGGCAGAGAAGGAAATCATAGAGGCACAGAAAAAGGCACTCCTCCGCCAGTTGCTCGATGGCGAGGCAAGGGGGCGACTGGAAAGAATAAGGATGGCAAAGCCGGAGGAGGCGGAGTATATAGAGAATCAGTTGATAAGGTTATATCAGATGGGGAGAATAAGAACAAAATTGAATGATGAGGCATTCAAAGTGCTGATAAAGAATTTACTGCCTGAAAAGAAGGATATAAAAATAAGGAGGATTTAAAATGGCGAGAAATAAGCATGTGGCAAGAAAGAAAAGATTGTTGAAGGCAATGAAAAGCAACAGAAGGGTGCCAGCATGGATAATAATGCGCACAAATCGCCGCTTCATGCAGCATCCAAAGAGAAGGCACTGGAGAAGAAGCAATTTAAAGAGGTGATGATATGGAAGAAAGATTTTACACCATTCCTCTGATAAAGGCAAAATCCGTGCCAAGAACAAAGAGGGCAAAGAGGGCAATAAGGGAAATAAAGGAATTTCTGGCAAGACACATGAAGGCTGAGGAAGTAAAGATAGATGCCAGCATAAATGAGCTTGTTTGGGCAAGAGGAATCAAAAAAATTCCATCAAGAGTGAGGGTCAAAGCAGTTAAAATAGAGGATGTTGTCTGGGCATACACCCCGGAGGCGGAGGTAAAAATAGAGGAGGAAGAGAAAAAGAAGAAAGAAAAGAAGAAAAAGGAACTTCCACCGGAGGCAGAAGAAGTAGAAGAAGAAATTGAAGAAGCCAAGGAGGAAGAGAAAGGAGAGGAAGAAACCGAGGAAGTTGCTGAAGAGGAAGTGAAGGAAGAGGAGGGCAAGGAAGAAATAACCGAGGAGATTTCTGAGGAAGAAAAGGAAGAAGTGGTGGAAGAGGAAGGCAAAGAGTCTCCTGAAGAAACAGAAGTCATGGAAGAGCAGGAAAAAGGAACCGAGGAAGTTGCTGAAGAGGAAGTGAAGGAAGAAGGGGAAAAGAAGAAAGAGGAGGTAGCTGAGGAAGAATAGTGCTACCATGCTCAAAAGAATAGATTTCAATGGTAACTCGCATGTGGGCGTATATTGCAGAGCAAATAACGAAGTTGCCTTTGTTCATCCTTTTCTTGAAAGGAAAGAAGTGGAAGCAATTGAAAATGCTCTTGAGATAAAGGTTGCAGAGATAACCATAGGAGGAAGCAGCATAATAGGTTCTCTGATGGCAATGAATTCCAATGGCATGGTTATCGCGGATCTGGTGGAGGAAGAAGAGCTGAAGAAGATAGAGGAAAATTTTAAAGGGGAAATTTTAATAATACAGGATAAATTCAATGCAGCAGGAAACAATATCCTCGTCAATGACTATGGAGCCATAGTTCACCCATTGCTGAAGGATGAAACAATAAAGGAAATAGAGAGAGTAATGGAAGTGAAAGCGAAAAGGGCAACAATAGCAGGAATCACAACAGTGGGAATGGCGGCGGTGGCAACCAACAGAGGTGTGCTGTGCCATCCAAAGGTGGGAGAGGAGGAGATAAAGATGATTGAAGAGGTGATGGGAGTGGAAGCAAGTGCCGGGACTGTAAACCATGGAATGCCCTATGTGGGAGCTGGGCTTGTGGCAAATATTAGAGGAGCCATTACAGGCAGCCAGACAACCGGCATAGAGTTGAATAGGATAGAGGATGCTCTGGATTTGATAGGTGATTAAAATGAAGGCATATAAGGTAAAGGGAAAATTTTTGATGAAAGATGTGTGGCAGCCCTTCGATAAGGAAGTTATAGGGAATGATGAAGAGGAGGCAAAAGAAAGGTTGCTATCAATAATGGGAAGCAGACATAAGGTGAAGAGAAGAATGATAAAGATAGAGGATGTGAGGGAGCTGCAAAAGGATGAAATAGAGGACCCTGTTATTAAATACATACTGGAGAGAGAAAATGAGTGAGGATGAGATAAACAGAAATATATATCTCCTTCAAAAATATCAGGAGCAGGTTGAAGAGATATATGCTGAGCTTGATTTCTTAGATAAACTCCTGCAGGAATACAACAAAAGCATAGAAACCATGCAGGAGATAACAACATCTTCATCGGAGGAGGTTCTAATACCAATAGGGGGGAATGCCTTTACCTATGGGGAATTGAAAAATAAGGAAAAGGTACTTGTCAACATAGGGGGAGGAGTTTTTGTGGAAAAATCCCTCAATGCAGCCATGGAAACCATAAATAGAAGGATGGATGAACTGAAAAAGAGCCAGGAAAAACTGATTGCAACCGTAGAGGAGATAAGGCAAAAGATGGATAGCATTGCCTCTGGATTAAGGGAGAGAGATGTTCCGACTTCTGAAAAAGAAGATTAAAGAAACGGAGGAAGCAATCGAGAGGGAGGCAGAGGGTGAGATTAAAGGAAAAAAGAGTGTTCTCGGCATAGGAGAGAAAAAACTCGATGAACTTCTCTGGAATCTTGAGATGGCTCTTCTTGAATCGGATGTGGCTCTTGAAGTAGTGGAAGAGATAAAAAGAGAGGTGAAGAAAAATCTTCTCGGCATGTCTAGGAGAGAGGCAAAGGATGCGGTGGAGGAGGCGCTTAAGAATGCCATAAAAAATATACTTGAGAAAAGTGAAGGAGATTTCTTTTCGACTGTTGAGAAGGCGGAAAAACCCTTTGTAATAATGTTTGTTGGAGTGAATGGCTCTGGAAAGACGACGGCTATAGCAAAACTTGCCCATATGCTGAAAAAGAGAGGTTATAGCTGTGTTATTGCGGCAGGTGATACTTTCAGGGCTGGAGCAATAGAGCAGCTTGAAAAACATGCAAAAAATCTTGATGTTAAGTTAATAAAACATGATTTCGGCGCTGACCCTGCTGCCGTCGCCTATGATGCCATAGAGCATGCCAGAGCAAAGCACAAGGATTTTGTTCTGATAGACACTGCTGGAAGAATGCAGACCAACATAAATTTAATGGAGGAGATGAGGAAGATAAAAAGGGTTGCAAATCCTCACATGATAATATTTGTTGGAGATGCATTAACAGGCAATGATGCCATAGAGCAGGCGCGCCGGTTCAATGAGGTGGTGGGTATAGATGGCGTAATTCTTACCAAAGTGGACACGGATGCAAAGGGGGGGGCGGCCCTTTCCATAGCATATGCCATAAAAAAGCCACTATATTTCATAGGCGTGGGGCAGGATTACAATGATCAGATTCCCTTCAGGGCGGAATGGATGATGGAAAGAATATTTGGAGAAGATTGACTATTCTCTGGCGGAAAGTAATTTTCTCAAATCATCCACATCACTCACTCCATGAAAGATAATTTTACTCCCATTTTCCACAACAACATTCCAGTATTTTAGTCCTGGAATACCTCTCTCAAGAGAATAAAATCCCCTTATCTTTTCCCTTTTTATCTCCTCCCTGTCATGTCTGAGAAAGGCATAATGCCTCACTATCTTCATCACTCTCCTATCTGTTATAACATAATCCACTCTGAGCCATTTTAAAATGGCATATAAAAAGAAAAGAGTTCCTATTCCATAAAAGGGAAGAAACAATATTCCTGCAAGAAATAGAGCCCACAAACTCCTTATGTTTCTTTTCCCAATCCATATAATTTTCTCATCCTCTTCCAGTTTTAGTTCTTGGGATGCCATATTACCCCCACCTTTCATACAAATCATGCGGTATTTTTAACTGTTCCAGGATTTTCCCCACAACATAGTTCACCAGTCCCTCCATATCATCGGGCTTATGATAGAAGGCGGGCATGGCGGGCAGCACAATGGCGCCAGCCCTCTTCACCCTCACCATGTTCTCCAGAGAAATCAAATCGAGGGGCGTTTCTCTCGGTACAAGGATAAGTTTCCTTTCCTCCTTCAGGGCGCAGAGAGATGCCCTGATGACTAGAGATGATGGAATGCCTGATGCAATTCCACCCAGAGTTCTTAAACTGCAGGGAACAACCACCATGGCATCATGGAAAAATGAGCCGCTCGCCAGCGGGCTGTCCATATCATCTTCGTGATACACCCTTTTCACCATATTTTCCAGTTCTTCTTCCCCCACACCCGTCTCATGCTCCATGATTTTTTTTCCATAGTCCGTGAGTATCACATGCACCTCGCATTCTTTCTTCTTCAATTCCTCAATGAGGCGCAGGGCATATATGGCGCCGGACGCCCCTGTGATTGCCACAATGACCCTCATCAATAAAGAAATGGCAGCAGAATATA
>CAZWEL010000061.1:0-4744 GCA_964632955.1 uncultured Thermoplasmatales archaeon
GGAGACAACGCATTTCAGCTCTCCTTTTTTCAATCGTTCCTCCACATCAAGACGGACATTTCTGGAAAGGGAGCCATGATGCGCCTCTATTCTTCCCTCCATATCCGGAAATCTCTTCTTAAGATTGAATACCACCCTCTCGGTGGCGCTCCTTGTATTGGTGAAAATTAAAGTGGTGCGATGCTTTTTTATGAGTCGATAAATCACCTCATACATCCTTTCCGTTTGCTCTTCTGCGGGAGAATATATCAAATCCTCCACTGGAGAAACAACCTTCAAATCTATTTTCTTAATAAAACTCACATCCACAATCAGGCAATCTCTTCCAGTTCCCACAAGAAATTTTGCTATTTCCTTCATGGGATGGATGGTGGCGGAAAGCCCTATGCGTATTGCCTCTTTCTCCATGCGGGCGGCGAGCCGTTCGAGAGAGAGGGAGAGATGCAACCCTCTTTTATTGTCAGCCATGGAATGTATTTCATCCACGATTATCCACTCCGCCCTCTCTAGTTTTCTGGAAAAGCGGGGAGCATTTAGGAGAATGGACAAACTTTCCGGGGTGGTTATGAGTATATGAGGTACTTTTTTGAGTTGCCTCTGTCTCTCCTGCTGCGTGGTATCACCCGTTCTCACTGCAACCCTTATTTTTTCCTTTATATCAAACCTTGAATATATTTCTTTGAGAGGTGTTTTCAGATTCCTCTCTATGTCGTTGTTGAGGGCTTTTAGAGGGGAAACATAAAGCACATATATCCTGTCCTCCAGTTTTCCCTTCTTTGCAAGGATGAGTAGCTCATTTATGGCAGCCATGAAGGCGGCGAAGGTTTTTCCAGAGCCGGTTGGTGAGGATATGAGAACATTCTTTCTGTCATGTATCTCCATAACAGCATATTTCTGAGGAGGAGTGAATGAACCAAATTTATCTCTGAACCACTCTGCTATCTCAGGGGCAAGAATGCTGTATATCTCCTCATCGCTGTACTCTCTGGTAGCATATTCAATCATTAAAATGCCAGCCCAGTATGGATTAAATATTTTTCTGATGCATTGTTCATCAGATATCTAAAAAACCTTTTCAATTTCTAGAGAGAAATCCTTGTTTTTCACTGAATGTGTAAGCCATCCAAGGGAAATGCGGTCAGCAAAGGTATAGTTGGTTATATTCTCTGGCGTGATCCCTCCCGAAACCTCCACCCTTATTCTTGGATTTATCTCCTTTATTTTCCTCATTGCAAGTTTTGCCTTCGCTGGAGACATGTTGTCAAGCATTATAATATCCGCACCCTCCTCTGCTGCTATCACCGCATCCTCCATGCTCTCCACCTCCACCTCCACTTCCCTCCCAAGTTTCATCGCCTTCCTTATTGCCTCCCTGAGGGGTATGCACGCAAGATGATTATCCTTTATCAAAACGCCATCATACAATCCCATTCTGTGAGGATATCCCCCTCCAATCTTCACCGCCTTTTTCTCGTATTTTCTGAATCCAGGTGTTGTTTTCCTTGTTGCTGCCACCTCCACATTTGGATTCTTTTTTTTACATATCTCCACCAGTTCTCTGGTTAGGGTGGCTATCCCACTCATCCTGCCGAGAAAATTGAGAGCAACTCGCTCTCCTGCAAGAATGCCCTTTATTTTTCCCTTTATTTGCAGCACCTTCTCTCCCGCCTTAACTGCCTCACCATCCTTCCTTATCATTTCCGCTTTGCATCCCAGGCGGGAGAATATTTCCACCGCTTCCTCCCCACCTGCAAGAATGCAGTTATCCTTTGAAATGATGCATGCCATGCCCTCCTCATCACCCATTATTGCATCTGTTGTTATATCCCCCTTCTCGTTTAAGTCCTCCTTAAGATATAAATCTATGTCATCCATCACCCCTAATGGCGATGGCGTTTATATACTTCATTCTCCCTCCATGCCATTATCAGAGGTTATTTATATCCTTAAACAATATCTCTCTCAATGATTTCCATCGGAATCATAGGATGTGGGGCAATAGGAAGCGATGTGGCAAGGGAAGCAGATGGGATGGAAGAGATAAAGGAAATCTATCTTTATGACATGGCAGAAGATAAAGCAAAGGAACTGGCGGCAGAACTGAAAAAAGCAAGATTTGATAAAGTGGAAAATTTTCTCCCCCATGTGGATGTGATTTTTGAGGCAGCATCCCAGCAGGCGGTTTATGAATATGCGGAAAAGGTCATTGAGTCGGGAAAGGACATGGTCATAATGACCATAGGTGCCCTTTTTGATGATGCCTTCAGAGAAAATCTGATAAAAAAGGCGAAGGAGAAAAAATGCAAGATTTATCTTCCTTCTGGCGCTGTGGCGGGCATAGATGGAGTGAAGGCAGCGAGTATAGGAGGGCTCGATGAGGTAACACTTGTCACAACAAAATCTCCTGAGGCATTTGGAAAGCATTTTGACAGGAGAACCGTGCTTTTTGATGGAACTGCAAGGGAGGCAGTAAAATTGTTCCCCAGAAACGTCAATGTCTCCGCCTGTCTTTCTCTTGCAGGAATTGGTTTTGATAAAACAAAGGTTAAGGTGGTGGCTGACCCCGTCATAAGATTCAACAGTCACAAAATACTTGCCCATGGCAAATTTGGAAGGTTGAGGGCTGAGGTGGAGAATCTGCCAAATCCAAAAAATCCAAGCACCAGCTATCTTGCCTCTCTCTCAGCCATTGCGGTGCTTAGAAAAATAGTAAATCCTCTCCAGATAGGGATATGATGAGGAAGGTAATATACATAGGCATAATATTCATACTGCTTGCCTCAGGTGCATATGTGGCATACAAGCAGGTGGAATCGCTCAACATAGCCAGATGCCTCGGCTGTCTCGCCATGGAACCAAAGACGGAAATTTTTGAGAATTTCTGGGTTGAATATCCCTCTTTCTATAATAGAAATGGAATACCCCCTCATCCTTCATGGATTGTAAACGAGAGTAAACAGCATGTCATAATGCTTTTCTTCTGGTTCGAGGGATGTAGTGCATGCAAGAGTCAGTGGAAAAGGATGGAAAAATACGGACTTGTGGAAGGCGGCGAGGCAGATGGAGGATTCACGGAAAACTACAGTTATGCAAAACTCATCACCATTGACATAATAAACAGCCCCTATAAGGATATCCTCAGAATTTATCAGAGAGAAGGAAGAATGGAGGCACCAACCACAGTAATCCTATTCGAAAAAAATGGCACCATATACTGGTATGCCTTCTCCGGAGATGCCAATGGGGAGGGAGGCAGGCCCACCGTGGCTGAATTAGTGAATATACTGGAAAGGGCGGAGGTGGAAAGAAATGGTGGTGTGCAACCTTAACTGCGCTTCATGCCCCCTTGCTTATGCATGCATCCCGATAACCATAGCAGGAGTTATAGCATTGAAGAAATATAAAGGAAGATTGCAGAAAAAACGACTTGTCTCCCAGATGACATTCCTGTTCATAACCAATACTGCCTTTCTTTTTGGAGCAACTGGCTTGATATACTCCTATTTCTACTGCTGGGAGAGCCCCTTCGCATTGATGGCGTGCCCTATAGGTGTGCTGGAACATGCTTTTGTGGATAGAACATGGTATCTGCTTTTATATCTTGCCGGCTCCATCGGCTTCACAAGCATAATATTTGGGAGGGCAGCATGTGGATGGGCATGTCCCATTGGCTTTTTGCAGGATGTTACAAGCGGGAGGAAAACGAAAAATAAATGGGACAAAAAGCTGAGGATACTGAAGTATATCATACTGGCTGCCATTCCTCCTGTCTCATATATAACAGGAGAGCTTGCCTACACAGATATATGTCCTATTGGTGGATTAACCGCCACTCTCCCCCATCTACTCATGAATCCACATGGCTACACCTTCACCTTCTTCTTTTTTCCAAAAATGATGACACTGATTGGTTTTTTCATCCTCATCATCCTTCTCTCCAGGGGATGGTGCCGCCATCTGTGCCCAATAGGAGCCATGATGGCACCCTTCAACAAAATCAGTTTACTCCAGCTTGAATATTATGAGGAGAAATGCATAAAATGCTTCAAATGTGCCGCCGTCTGCCCTATGCAGATAAACATGCCCTATGATACCAAAACGGCGGAATGTATAAGATGTGGCAAATGCGTTGATGTGTGTCCCACCAATGCTCTTGCCTTCAAATTCCAATGGCAGTGAGAAATTTTGAGTATGAGGACCTAATCCATGTATTCAGGATAGCCAATGAGGCATTATCAGAAAATTACACCATGGACTTCTTCCTTTATCTATGGCAGATTTCTTCCAATGGCTTTCTGGTTGCAGAGGAAAATGGAAAAATTGTGGGATTCATCATAGGAGTAATGGCTTCCATGGATGAACTCCGCATACTTATGCTGGCGGTTGAGGAAAAAAGCAGAAGGAAGGGTATAGGGAGTGTGCTACTCAAAAATCTTATGATAAGACATCCCCATGCAAGACGTGTCTATCTTGAGGTAAGGTGTGATAACATGGAGGCAATAAAATTCTATAAAAAACACGGCTTTAAAATAAAGGAAAAGATAGAAGATTTCTATACAGATGGCTCTCCTGCCTATCTGATGGAACGTCTTCTTTTCTGAATTACAAGCATAGCCAGTATGGCGGTTGCTAACATAATAAATGTGAAGGATGGCGTTTCATTGCCCTCTTTCCTCTCAATTTCTCCAATGGTGGTGAAATTGAGGTGGAGCGGGCCACACTAGAACAACTAAAAGATCCTCTC
>CAZWEL010000062.1:0-4721 GCA_964632955.1 uncultured Thermoplasmatales archaeon
GGGAGAAATACAGGAAGAACTATGAGAAATACAAGAAGAATCAGGAGATGGCATTCAAATTCGGAAAGGTGGAAGAATGAAGGCGGAGGAGATAATAGGCAGAGGAGAAGAGATGCATGGAAGGTTTTATGTTAAAGTAGCCAAAGGGGAGATTAGAGAACTAATAAAAAAATTGAAGGAGAATGGCTTCAACCATTTTGTCATGCTCTCCTGCATTGACTGGATGGATGATGGAGAGTTTGAACTCATATATCATCTCTGGAGTTATGAGCACAGGGAGCATGTGATGATTTCTACGAGAATAAAGAGAAATGGGGAAGAAATGGAATCCCTGCACGATTTATTTCCTCAAATCGAAACATATGAGAGGGAGATAAAGGAAATGTATGGAATCAATTTCCCTGGAAATGAACGCCTTATTCCCTTTTTCCTTGAAGGGTGGCCCCACATGCCTCCCATGAGGAAGGATTTTGACTCAAAGAAATTCATAAAGGATGTGTTTGAAAGCATACCGCCTGTGGAGGATGAAGATGAAGGAATATGAACTTTTCATAGGACCCCAGCATCCTGGCATAACAGGAAACATGATGTACCATCTCTGGGTGGATGGAGATACTGTTGTTAAAGCAGAATGCAATGTCGGCTATCTCCATCGTGGCTTCGAAAAATTGATGGAATCCCGCTCTTGGATGCAGAACATTCCTCTTGTATGCAGAATATGTGTCCCCGACCCAGATGTAAACGAGATGGCATATTCAATGGCGGTCGAAAGATTGATGGGATGGAGAGAGGATGTGCCAGAGAGGGCGAGATATATAAGGACCATTGTCCTTGAGCTTTCTAGGATAGCAGCATATCTCATGGGAATAGGGAGCTATGCTGGCGCCTTGGGCATATACACTCTACCACAATGGGCTTTTGGAGACAGGGACTATATAATGGATATATTTGAGCAGTTGACGGGGGCAAGGATATATCACATTTATATATGGCCCGGAGGAGTGAGATGGGACATGCCAGCAAATTTACCAAAATTGATAGAGAAGACAATGAAATATCTGGAGAAGAGGCTGGAATTATATGATGATGTTTTCTTCAAAAATCGCATCTTCTTTGATAGAGCTGTCGATATTGGGAGAATACCAAAGGAAAAGGCGATAGAGTGGGGGGTTACCGGACCAAATTTAAGGGCTTGCGGATATGAATATGATGTGCGCCGTCTTGAACCCTATGCAGCCTATGAAGAGATAGATTTTGATGTAATTCACTATCCTGAACTCGGGAAATTTGATGTTCTTTCTGACGGTGGAGATGCATATACCAGAATGATTGTGAGGCGACTGGAAATAGAGCAGAGCATTTCTATAATAAGGCAGGCGTTGAAGAAAATGCCTGCTGGCGAGCATTTGCTTAAACAGCCCAACTGGTTCAAGTGGGAAGTGCCGGCGGGCATTGCATATGAAAAGGTGGAGAGCAGTAAAGGAGAGTATGGCTACATGGTGGTGAGCAACGGTGGTAAAAAGCCGGTAAGGATTCATGTGAGGGGACCGAGTTATACCCATGGCATAAATGTGGCTGAGAGAATATTAAAGGAAGCGAACATTGCTGATGTGAGCCAGATATTATTCAGTCTGGATATATGTCCCCCGGATATAGAGAGGTGAAAAAATGAGCGTTATAAAGCCGTTAAAGGCGTGGAAACATCTGCTGAAGAAACCGCACACCATAAGGTATCCATACCAGGAGCATCTAGACATGGATGGCAAGAAATTACCGACGGATGTACTCCGTGGTTTCCATTCCAATGATTTGGAAAAATGTATTGGATGTAAAATGTGCGGAATGATATGCATGAACGATGCCATTACATATGAAGAAATCCCTGAACTGGAGGTGGAGAAGGGGAAGAAGATAAGGCCTGTGATAGATTATGGGAGATGCTGCTACTGTGGGTTATGCACTCAAGTGTGCCCCACGGGCTCTCTAAAACTTACACCAAATTTCAAATTAATCGATACAGATAGAAAGAGGTTTAGATTCATACCCACCAAACACAACGTTAAAAGGGATGATTACAGGATGGATACCAGTGTAGTTCTCTTCTCTCCTGAGGAGTATAAGGAAAAAGTGAAGAAGGGTAGATGAAAAAAATTGTGGCATTTTTGTGTTTGCTATCTTCATTCCCTCCTTTTTGAGTGAAGCCTATATCTTGGAAGATACATCCATTAAAATAATCAAGCCAAGGGATGGAATTTATCTGATGGATAAAAAGGTGTTTCCTATTATGGGCCAGGTTGTGATAGGGTCCATTACTGTGGAGACAACAATATCTGGGAATGTGGATAGGGTGGAATTCATGGTTCCCCCAAAAGTGGGATGCAGACCTGTGGTGATATACAATAACACCTCGCCACCCTACTCCTTCTACTGGAACTTTTCCTTTGCAGGATTGAAGGATGAAGGATTTATGGCTCTGAAGGCGAGAGGATATAAAGGCAAAGAATATGTGGCTGAAGACGATATATTCTTGGTGAGAATTTTTATTTAGAATTTTTTAGATGATAAAATAGTCAACCAACAAACTTTAAAACATCTTTCACGATAAGATGGCAATGGACGCAGAGGAGATTGAGAGAATAGCAAAAAAACATGCTTTACTCAATGCAGTTAAATATGGCGGAAAGGCAAATCTGAAGGCAGTTATGGGGAAAGTTATGAGGGAGATAAAAGGAAATGCCGCCGAGATAATTCCTGTAATAAGGAAGGTGGTGGAAGAAGTTAATAATCTTTCTCTTAAAGAGCAGGAGGAGCTGATGGAAAATCTGGGAATAGAGAGAGAGGAGAAAAGAGTGGAGAAAAGAACGCTTCCTCCATTACCACATGCAAAAAAGGGAGAGGTTATAACACGCTTTCCCCCAGAGCCCAATGGTTATCTCCATATAGGGCATGCAAAGGCAGCATTTGTGGATTATGAATATGCGAGAATGTATGATGGAGTTTTCATTCTGCGTTTCGATGACACAAATCCCATCAACGAAAGAAAGGAGTTCTATAATGTGCAGAAGGAAGATTTGAAATGGCTTGGTATAGAATGGGATAAGGAATACAGGACATCTGATAATCTTCCAAAGCATTATGAACTTGCCAGACAGTTGCTGGAGGAGGGAAACGCCTACATATGCACATGCAGTGAGGAGGAGATAAGCAGGAACAGGAGGGAAATGAGGGAATGTGCGTGCAGGAACGAAAGCAGATTTTCATGGAATGATTTTGCAAAAATGGAGGAAGGCAAGGCGGTGATGCGTTTGAAGGGTGATATGAAATCAAAAAACACTGCAATGCGCGACCCCGTTCTTTTCCGCATAATAGAGCATCCTCATCCCATTCATGGAAAACGTTTCCGTGTATGGCCCACCTATGATTTTTATGGAGCTGTGGAGGATTCTTTATCTGGAGTAACGCATCCTTTCAGGAGCAAGGAATATGAGTTGAGGGATGAGGTATATTTTTACCTGCTTGAATGTCTGGGATTGAGGAAGCCACATCTCATGGAATTTTCACGTCTCGAAATAAAAGGGATGCCCGTCTCCAAGAGGAAAATAAAGCCCCTTATAGAAAATGGAATGGTTATGGGATGGGACGACCCCCGCCTTCCTACATTGAGGGGGCTGAGGAGGCGCGGGATATTGCCTGAGGCGATAAAAGAATTTGTCCTTTCTCAAGGCATATCTCGGGCGGAGTCGGTTGTTGTATTTGAAAATCTGGAGGCGGTGAATAGGAAAATGCTTGATGGGATTGCAAGGCGTTATTTTTTTGTTCCAGAGCCGGTGAAACTGGTGGTGGAAGACGGGGAAGAGATGGAGGTGTCTTTGAAGTATCATCCCTCCGTTAATATGGGAATGAGGAAAGTCAGGGTGGGAAAGGTTTTTTTCATTCCAGGCGGAGACGCCAGAAAATTGAAAGAAGGTGATATATTTCGTCTCAAAGATTTGTACAATGTGAGGATAAGGAGTATATCAAAGAAAGAGATAGAGGGCGAGTTTGCAGGAAAAGAATTGCTTCCTGACATTGACAAAATTCAGTGGGTGAGCAAAGATTATATAGAAATGAAGGTAATGATTCCCGGACTTTTATATGAAGATGATAAATTCAATGAGGAAAGTTTGAGGATTGTTGAGGGATATGGAGAGAAAAATTTAATAGAGGCGAGGAATGGGGAGATAGTCCAGTTTGAGAGATTTGGATTTGTGAAAATAGAGAGAAATGGGGAGATAAAGGGTATAATGACACATAAATAATTAGGAAATTTTTGGTAATATCTCTTCTTAAAAATCGAAAAATTATTTATTATGCCCTACTTATAATCATAGCTCTATTTAAGGCTATCTGACAAAATTTTTAAATAAAAAACTATTAACATGAACAAGGGGGTAAAATGGAGGGATTAAATATGAGAGGAAAAAGCAAAGGCAGGAAATATATTATTTGGGTATTGGTAGCAATTGGAATAGTAGCAATTTTGGGAATAATTCCAAAAGCAAGTGCGGGTAATGGTGACATTAATGTCCGTGTTGTTGACATAAGTGATGGTACACCAATTCCAGGAAGTGAGGGAGCAAGAGTTAGGCTTTGGGGTCCAGATATGTCTGGCGGTGCGTTTAATGGATGGGTTCAAATATGGAAAGATGCAGATGAAAATGGATGGGCTAATTTCACGGCTG
>CAZWEL010000063.1:0-4661 GCA_964632955.1 uncultured Thermoplasmatales archaeon
TTAAAATGTCGGGAGGAGCAATAGCCATGGCTGTGTTCGGATGCATAATATTCTATGGTGGCTTAGCATATTGCATATACAGGGCGATGAAGCATTAACTTCTCTCCCAGAAAAGAATTACTGCAACATAGGAAACCAGGGCAAAAAGAAGGAGGAGGAGCATGGCGGGACGAAGATGTCCAGAAATGGCGAGGGTGAAGATTATCCACAACACAGCCATGCATATAAAAAATATCGCCAGCATTTTTTTAATTGAAATCTTCACAATTTATTAATGAGCATAAGATTTCAATTTTTCTGAATTTTTTAAACCTCTGCTATCTTTCTTCCTGCCTTTATTTTCTGCCCTTTTTTAACCACAAGTTTGCATTTCTCTGGAAGAAGAATTTCCACGCGCGAACCAAATCTTATTATCCCTATCTTTTCTCCCTTCTTCAAGAAATCTCCCTCCTTTATATATGGAACTATCCTCCTTGCCAAAATGCCAGCAATCTGTAAAATTTTCACTTTTCCAATATCTGTCTCCACATCAATTTCCATTCTTTCATTTTCCCCAACATCTCCATAGGCGGGAGCATGTTTTCCACTGTAATGCTTCATTCCAACAATTTTTCCATCATATGGCATAAGATTGACATGCATATCCAGCAAACTCATGAATATCGCCACCCTGCCATCTCCAGCATGCATCACCCTTCCATCTGCTGGAGATATTATTCCATCTTCGATGTGGCGGGGCATGTCTCTGAAAAAAAAGAAGAAGAAAATCTGGAGGAGGATGAAAAGAATGGAGAGATAACCAAAAATTGAATGGATGGAGGCAAGTATGGCGAAAATAATTAGGAAGGGCAGAGGAAGCAGGGCTATATGAATGCATCTTCTGGCAATCATATTATCCTCCTGAACGTTCTCTCAATGGGCCCATTTCTTTTTGGAAGATTAAACAAATCCATTATGTTATCATAAAGTTCTGGCAGCAGCTCGAACACTATGAATGCAAGGACGATGAGGGCTATGAGAGAGCCCGCCTTTCCTATAACATTGTGCATCATGTAGAAGCTGAGTCCCATCTCCTCCATTCCGTATATCACACCCACATTTCTTATTAAATTCAGCACATATATGGTGGGCACAGTATATATGAATGCCTTTATCCTCCTCTTTTTATCTGCGTTGAGTGCCGCCAGCACTCCTATGAAAACAGCCATGGATTGTAAGCCCGTACATGCAAGAATGAGTTGCACACTTTCATGGCCGTTAAAATACATTGGAACCTCAACACTCATTCCATAATGGATGGCACCAGTACCCACATCATATCCCATGAGATTCATAAGAAAGGCAGTTTGCTCCGCCACCATCTTTATGAGGATGCCAGAGAGAAACTCTATTTTCAGGATAAGAAAATATATGATGCCTGCAAAGAAAGTTGCACCAGCCATGAAATTTAGACTTGCCACATCTTCATTTCTTTTGAAGGAGAGATATTCATGGTATGAGAGATATGAAAGAAAATAAACACCTATTATGCAGAAAACCGCATTTACTACATCTCCACCTTCCTTATAATATAGATATTCCGGCTGTGCAGCCCAGTAAAGGGCAAATACGAACCAGCCAGTAAAAAGGGTGAAATGCTTTCCTACACCCTCCTGAAAAAATCCTGCACCAAGCAAAATCAATCCTGCAAAAAGAATGGGGGTGGTTATCGCATTAAAGGTGGAAATGCTCTCATTTATTATGGTATAGTGGGTCAAAAGCATGACAGCAGTGGGGATTCCGAAGAAAAACAATGCATGTTTCATATTTCTCTGCTCAACTCCTCTATTCTCGCCTCTGCCCTCTCCAGCTTTTCCTTACATATTTTGAAGAGTTTTATCCCCTCCTCGAACTTTTTCACCATCTCATCCAGTGTCATCTCTCCTTTTTCCATTTCCTCCACCACCTCTTCCAAACGCCTGAGGGCATCCTCAAATTTCATTTCCTCTTCTTCTCTTCTATCCTGCATCTTGCCTCACCATCCTTAACCATGACTCGCAACATTTCTCCCCTATCTGCATCCTCTATACTGCTAAATATTTTGTTGTCCTTTTCCCTTATGCATATACTGTAACCCCTCTCCAGCACCCTGTATGGACTCATGGCTTCAATTGCCGCATTTTTTAACTCCATTTCCTGCCTCCTCTCCATGATGAAAAGTTCTGCATTTCTCCTCATATCATTGAATAGAAGAATGCATCTCTCCATCCTTTCCTCCATGCCTCTTTTAACATTCTGGTGCATTCGCTCTGCATTACTCGCCTCCAGCATTTTCTCTGCCTTCTCCATCTTCATCCTTGCAGAATAGAGCATTCGTTCCACTGCTTCATCCACCCATTCCATTATTTTCCTTTTATCAGGAACAGCAATCTCGGCGGCGGCAGAAGGCGTTGCTGCTCTAACATCAGCAACAAAATCTGCAATGGTGTAATCGCTCTCATGCCCCACGCCAGAGATTATGGGAACTCGGGATTCAAATATTGCCCTTGCAACCCTCTCCTCATTGAAGGGTTGGAGGTCCTCCCATCTCCCCCCACCCCTTGCCAGAATTATCAAATCTATGTCATCTCTCTCATTCATGGCTCTTATCGCATCCACAATTTCTTCCGCCGCCCCCTCGCCCTGCACCCTCACCGGAGCAAGGACAATGCGGAGGGGAAAGCGGCGGGATATCACATTATATATGTCATGGATGGCAGCCCCCTCCTTTGAGGTGATTACTCCTATGGTGGATGGGAAAGGAGGAATCTGCTTTTTATATCTCTTCTCAAATAGCCCTTCCTTCTCCAGTTTTTCCTTTGTCTCAAGAAATTTTATGAAGATTTCACCTACGCCTCCAGCCCTTATTTCCTTCACATATATCTGATAATAGCCCCTCCTCTCATAAACTCCTATATCTCCTTTAACCAGCACCTTCATTCCATTTTTTGGCTCCATGCCCCCTGCATTGAACATAACACATTTTATGGAAGCCCTTTCGTCCTTAAGGGAGAAATAGTAATGACCTCCCGCCTCCCTGAAATTTGATACTTCTCCCTCCACCCATATATCCGTGAACTCTTCCCTCTCAAGAAGATTTTTTATGAAAGATGTTATCTCCCCAACACTGAATATTTTCTTCAGCATTCTCCTTTTTTGACAAAGGGTCCCTTTATGATTTCCGCCTCTATCTCCTTCCTTCCCCTTATTGTGACAATGCTTCCCATCTCCCTGTATTTTGTATTTATATAGGCGAGGGCTATTCCTTTTTTCAGACAGGGAGAGTAGTTTCCGGAAGATACAACGCCTATCCTTTCCTCCTTCATCACCTCATCTCCATGCCTTGGTATTCCATCGCCAGTGCATTTCAGAAAAGTTATTTTCTCGTACTCCTCTCTCTTTTTGAATTCCAGAACTGCCTCTTTCCCTATAAAATCATGCTCCCAGTCAATGGTCCATTCAAGATTTGCCTCTATTGGATTTCTACCTCCCTCAAATTCATTTCCTGCAAGCATGAATCCCTTTTCAAGGCGGAGGGTATCTCTCGCCCCCAGCCCGATGGGCATTATGCCATATTTTTCTCCCCTGGCAAGAATTTCCCTGAAAACATTTATTGCCTCCTCCGCCGGGTGGATGTACATCTCATATCCCTTTTCTCCTGTATAACCACTCCTGGAGACAATGCATCTTCCTCTAAATGGGATTTTAAATTTCTCGCTCACGTCATGGCATTCAAAAAATTTCAGGGAGGAGAAATCGAAGTCAATTGCTTCCCTCATAACCTCCTCTGAATATGGACCCTGGACGGCAATTATGGAATATTCATCTGTAACATCCTCTATTTCCACACTTCCCTCAGCATTTTCCTCCATCCATCTCACCACCTTTTCATGCATCCCGGAATTGGGGATGATTAAATATTCATCATTTCCCAGATTGAAAAAAAGCTCATCATCTATTATGTCACCATTGTGATCCAGCAGCAGGGTGTATTGCCCCATCCCATCCTTTATTTTCTCCGCCCTCTCCACAGTTATTCTGCTCAATAATTTTTCCGCATCTCTTCCCCTTATTATCACATTACCCATGTGGCTGACGTCAAAAATCCCCACCCTACGACGGACGTTGAGATGCTCCTCCTGAATGGAGACATACCTTAAAGGCATCTCGTAGCCCATAAAATTTGTGAAGGAGGCATCCAGCTCCTTATGTAAATCATACAATGCGGTTTTCATGGGCATAAAATGCATATCATGTTAAAATGTTTTTGCGGGATTGTATCTCAATTTCGCTGGACTATGAGTAAATCTCTTGGATAGTTGTGTGAAATCTGAAGTGTAGCAAATGATGCCCTCATACTCCATTTCCTTGCATAGTGAAATGCTTCCTCTGCTGATATCCAGCCATCATTGTTTTCACCATAGTCAGTATCATTGTTTGCATTCATTACCCTGCAGGTGAAAATTGTTGAGAGTTTCCAATATTCTTTGTTAGGGATACTTTCCCACATAGGTAATGAGCATGTTGTTAGGTGTAAGGTTGTCTCCACTGTAGTCAAAGGAGCGGGGTATTCCTGGCCAGTATCTATCATAATAAGAAGCATGACTCCATGCTTCAGAGGCAGATATCCATCCATCACCGTT
>CAZWEL010000064.1:0-4607 GCA_964632955.1 uncultured Thermoplasmatales archaeon
CCATGAGATGAAGCCCGTATTTCTCGCATGCATCAGCCGCCACAACGCCCAGTCCTCCGCCATTTGTTACAATGACCACATTCCTGCCCTTTGGAAGGGGCGAGAGGGCTATGGTGGTAACCCAGTTGAGTCCGTCTTCCAGCCCCTCTGCTCTAAGCACTCCTACCTGTCTCATGGCTGCATCGAATATGGCATCGCTTCCTGCCAGCGAGCCGGTGTGGCTTGCCACCGCCCTAGCTCCTGCTTTGCTTCTTCCCGCCTTGAGAACGATAATGTGCTTTTCCTCCGGCTTTCTTTTGAGTATTTCCAGAAATTCTCTTCCATTTTCCATTCCCTCTATGTAAAGGAAGACCACCCTTGTCATATCATCGTTGAATAGATACGAGAGCATTTCCACCTCATTCAAATCTGCTTTATTCCCTATGGAGACCACCGCAGAGAGTCCCATGTTCTCCTCCGCCGCCCTCCCTATCATGGCAATGCCCAGCGCTCCAGATTGAGATATCACTGCTATGTTCCCTCTCTTTATGTTTCCCGGTCCAAAGGTCGCATTTATGGGCGCTCTGGCTGAATATATGCCGAAAACATTGGGTCCCAGTATTCTGGCTCCATACCTTTTTGCTGCCTCCACAATTTTTTTCTCGCCCTCCGAGTTTCCAACCTCGGAAAAGCCGGAGGTTATCACAATGATGTATCTTGATATTTTCGCAACATCCTCCATTATGCTTTCAGCCACCTTTGCAGGCACAACAATTATTGCCACATCCACCTTCTCAGGTATTTTTGAGATGTCCTCCAGAACAGGAATGCCAAATATTTTTCCTCCCTTTGGATTCACAGGATATATTCTGCCCCTATAACCGGATTCCACAATGTTCTTCATAACCATGTTTCCTATCTTTCCCTCTGTATGGGATGCTCCTATGACAGCCACGCTATCCGGATTGAAGAATGGTTCTAGAGGATGCACACTTGTTATCATTGCAGAGATTATAACTCTTGTGCAGAGGAACGAGAAAAATAAATAGTAGGGACGAAATAGGCATATGAAAGTTTGCCTTGGAGGAACCTTCGATTTCATACATGAGGGGCATGCTTCTCTTCTCAAAAAAGCATTTGAGATTGGTGATGAGGTGGTGATAGGCATTTCTTCCGATGAACTTGTTTCCAGAATGGGAAAGGAAGCAAAGAAATATGAGGAGAGGAAAAGAAATCTTGAGAAATTTCTTGAAAGCAGAGGATGGAGGGCAAGGGTGGAGATGCTGCATGACGCCTATGGAACAACCCTGCAGGAAGATTTTGATGCCATGGTGGTGTCTCCTGAAACCAGAAAAATGGCGGAGAAAATAAATGAGAGAAGGCGGGAACTAAATATGAAGGAGATTGAGATTGTTGAGATTCCCTATGTTCTTGCAGAGGATGGCATTCCCATTGCTTCGAAAAGAATAAGGAATGGAGAGATTGAAGGAAGGAGAAGAATGAAACCTCTCAGGGTATGCATTGCCACTAGAAATGAGATTAAGGTGGAGGCGGTGAAGAAAATATTCTCAGAAATTTTCAGCAGTTTAAAAGTGGAGTATAATGTCATTCCATATGAAACAAAAAAGCAGCCATTGGATAAAGAAATAATGGAGGGTGCAATTAGAAGAGCAGAGGAGGCGGTAAAAAAGGGAGATTATGGAGTGGGAATTGAGGCAGGGGTAAGAGAGGAGGGAGGCATATATTTCGTGGAGCAGTATGTGGCGGTGGCTGATAAGATAGGGTATATCACCCATGGTAAAAGTCCGTCCTTTCAATGTCCTGAATGGGTGATAGAGGAAATCAGGAGAGGAAATGAGATGAAGGATGTCATTCCTTTTAGTGATGAGAAAGAAAGGAAAAGGGGGGCGGTGTGGTATTTCTCCAGAAAAATGGATAGGAAGCAGATCACAGAGATTGGGATTCTGATGGCAATGATTCCCAGGATGAAGGGCATGAGGAAGGCGTAGAAGCAACGGTGAAAAAATTTTATATGTTAAACGGCATTTCTAATGGAGCGGGGATGGCCCAGCCCGGTACGGCGCAGGATTGCTAATCCTGTGGGCGTTGCCCTCGCGAGTTCAAATCTCGCTCCCCGCGCTCATTTTTTTATATGGATAAAACAAAAATATGTAGCGCCCGGACCGGGATTCGAACCCGGGTCGAAGGCTCCGCAGGCCCTCAGGATATCCAAACTACCCCATCCGGGCTTATTTCATCAGTTCCACCATTGCAATCTTCTCAAATAACAAATCGAAATAAAAAGATTTGTCCACCGTTTTTATTTCCTCCTCATCAATAAAATTCATCAGTTTTTCCATAGATGGTTCAAGAACAGATTCATCTATAACCAGTCCCATTTCCTTCACCACCTTTCTTGCCTCTCTTTCATCCACATTGAAAAATAGAAAGGCATACTCTCCCTCCTCCTTTGCCCCCATGGTCTCTATGGCTTCCTTTATCTGTCTTCTTGTGGAGGCATATAGCATGGTTTCCATCCCGATGCTCCTGCTTTTATTTCTTCCTTCCCTGAATGCCCTTTCTGCATGCTCATATGCTACCCCAAGATGCTCTCTTCCGCATACCATGGTGGCATCAAGAATCTGGGCATTTTCATCAATACCCTTCAAAAATTTCAATGCCCTCTCCACATCCATTTTTCCTTTTGCCCCTATCACAATCATCATATCTGCTCCTTTATCTGCTTTGCTATCGTTACTCCTATGCCGGGGAGGGAGGCAAGGGTTTCAACGCTTGCCTTCCTTAACATCTCTATGCTCCTGAATCCGTTTTTATACAAAATTCTTGCCCTCACCCTTCCTATGCCCCTCAATTTCACAAGGTTAAGCAATTCCTCCCTGCATCCATGTTTCACTCTCAATTTAAGTTTTGAAAGGACGGGAACAACATCGAAATTGAATAACCTTGCCAGCTCCTGCATTGCATGTAAAAGCCATTCTGCCGTTTCAACCCTTGCGTGGATATCTCCCGGTCCCACCTGATATTTCATTATTATTTCATCCTCCTTTCTTTCATTTATCCAGTCCTCAAGAAGGCATGCCGTCTTCACCTCCGCCAGGAAAAATTCATAATCACTTGCATCGCTGTTGATAAGAAATTTTTCTTCATTTGCCCTCTCCTCAACCCATTCATCCTTCCTACTCAGATAAAGGCATCTCATATCTGGAGTGGCGCATATGGCGTGAAGATATGAAAATTCATTACCCTTCTTGCCCTCCAATGCCTCTCTCATTATAAGGGCGGAAAGGGGGTCGAGGTAAAGGGTGGCTGTTTTGTAGCCAAAGAGAGTCGCCTGCCATCTTTCTCCCCTGCTTTCTATGAAATCATTTCTTTCAAGAAAATCAAGTATTTCCCATATTTTTTGTTCTGGAACCATTCCCATGTTGTGGGCGTAAAAGGTTTTTTCAAGGAATCGATTTATCTCATCCCATGTTATGGCGAAGCCGGTTGCTATCAGTTCAAGTAGATGCATTCTGAGAGCCGGCTCTGAGGCAAGCTTTGAAAATATTGGCTCAGCTTCAGCAAGAAGATATTCATCCAGCAACCGCTCCCTTTCTATCTCATTTTTTGCTATCAGTATTGCCTCCCCCACCTCATCATATCCGGGCCTGCCTGCACGGCCCATCATCTGCTTTATCTCCATGACAGGGATGGGCTGCATGTAGCCGTCCATCTGCGAGTATCTCCATAGATTGTTTATTATCACTCTTCTGGCTGGCGTGTTTACGCCCGCCGCCAGAGTGGGGGTTGCCACTATGCATTTTATCATGCCCTTCCTAAAATTTTTTTCCACATACCTCCTCATTCTGTTATCAAGCCCGGCATGATGGAATGCGATGCCGTACTCTATGCATGAGGCAAGTTTTCTTGCCAGCAGATTGCCCTCTTCCTCATCTATCCTCTCCGCCAGTTCTTTCAGCCCCTCTTTATCTTCTACATAAGAATAAACAACCTCCTTCAACCTTTCAGCCATGCTCTGGGCATTCTTCCTTGTGTTTACAAAAACCAGCGCCTGTCCTTTTCTTTCCAGAACATCTTCCACAAGCCCGGTCACTCCCGCCTTTTTTAACTCCATGTTGCTTCCGTCAAGAAAATGTATTTTTCTTCCCATCAGCACTCCCTGTTTTAGAGGAACTGGTCTCCATTCTGATTGAACCAGCACTGCATTGAGCCAGTCGGCAATTTCATCGGCATTTTTTATGGTGGCGGATAGGGCTATAATCTGAATTTCCTCCGATGTCATGAATTTGGCGAGATTTACTTCAAGAGTGGGTCCTCTGGAGGCATCGTTTATGAGATGCACCTCATCCGCCACCACCACCTTAACCTCATTCAACCATCCTGCCCCATGTCTTAGCAGTGAATCTGCCTTTTCACTTGTGCAAACTATTATATCATATTTTGCGAGATGCTCTCCTTTGCCCTCCAAATCTCCAACAGATATGCCAACCTTTACGCCAATCTCCTCAAATTCCTTCAAATCCTCATATTTCTCCCAGGCAAGGGCGCGGAGCGGAACCATATATATGCTTTTTCTTCCCTCCACAGCCGCCTGAAGGGCAGCAATG
>CAZWEL010000065.1:0-4511 GCA_964632955.1 uncultured Thermoplasmatales archaeon
ACCAATGGAATAAAATTTTTCATGTTTCCTCCTATGCCATCAAAAATTTTTGAAATAGATCGAATTTTTTTCTCCTTTTGTCGGCTAACTGGCAAATTCGGGTAGTTTGCAATTAAAACGGGTTTTCAGGAATCCCGTCCATTTCTTCATTTATGGTATGGATTATTTCTCCAATTATTCAACATACTTGAATATCCATGATTTGTAATCCTGGTCCTCTGATTCTCTCCATACTGCCCCGGCGTTTATCTCCAGTTTTCCGTCATTATCAAAATCGCCTACGCATGTGACAGCAAGTCCTCCATAGGTATCAGTGATGAGATACTCCTCCTCATATCCTGAGCCATTCCATTCAAGGATGTGCACCTTGTTGGTACCAACACACACCTCTGCTTTGCCATCGTTATCGACATCGCCGACATCAATTGCTTCTATGGTATCCGCCTCTCCATTCCATATTTTATCATATATTCTTTCATATCTGCTGCCATTCCACTCATATATGCAGAGGCGAGGATAACCAAAGGTGGTGTGGATTTCCTTTATTCCATCTCCATTGCTGTCCTTTGCAACGCATCCGAAAACCTGGTAGTCAAATTTGTCTATCACGTGGCTGTCAAAGTTGTTTCCATTCCACTTTAATACTGTAAGCTCCCTCCCATGCCCCACAAGCACCTCGTTCTTGCCATCGTTATCAACGTCGGCAACCCATGGGAAATATATGGAGCGATAGCCCCATCCCGCCACCCTTACAAGCTCCTTTCCGTCCCATCTGAGAACTATGAGAGAGTTCTCATTCTCAAAGCCACCTGTAACAATAATCTCATTTTTGCCGTCGTTGTCATAATCCCCCACAATGCAGTCCAGAGTTGTTCCTCCATTATTTTTGCTAGTGATGAGATATTTTCCCACCAGTTTATAGCGGTGACCATTCCACTTGAAAAAAGAAAAATGACCTCCCCATGCCACACCTATCTCATTTTTTCCATCGTTATCAATATCTGCTATGCTGAATCCTGTAGCGGAGCCAAATGGCTCTGGAATTTCTATCCAGTTGTCTCCTAACCTAACCCATAAGCCATATCCAACACCAAAAGCAGGGTCAATTATCTTTGCCTGTTCATAATATCCTTTGGCATCATCATATTTCATAACCCTCATGAAAGGATCCCTTCCTCCTATAAGCAACTCAATTTTTCCATCGTTGTCAGCATCTCCCACTGGCTGCGGTCCTTCATATCTTGCCGACCACCACCATATCTTGCCATAACTCTTCTCCCACTGGATTTCAAAATGTCCCTTGGATGCTCCAAAAATTTCGTTATGAAATATGCTCACATCTCCTTTTTTATCGGGCATGCCTCCTCCACCAAGTATGCCAAGCATTGCAAAAGCAATAAGGATAATAATAATCTTCTTCATGAAAGATAATTGGGTAGGACATTATAAATTTTTATCCCCTCTATCATAAAATCTTCCATCATCCCTTGCATGAGGAAGTTTTCCTATTCTTTTCTCCAGCCATCCAATTCTTGCCTCATCAAATTGCGGCACATATGGCTTTATGTCTAGGAGAGGAGTGCCATCCACCATGTCGATATCTTCCACATGCAGAATATTTCCTTCTCTCTTCACCAATTTCACAGTGGATATGCCTATGGGATTAGGGCGGGTGGGAGCGCGGGTGGCGAAAACTCCTCGCAATCTTTCATCCATGTAGGGCTTCACCTTGAGGGAATATTTTCTTGAGAGATGGAAATGATACACAAGGGTTATATGGGAAAACTTTTCTATATCATCCAGCCCCTCCTTAAATTTTTCAAAGACCTCCACCCTCCCCTTTATTCCCTTTCCTGCGGACGGTTGAATTGGAACATTTATGGGTTCTTTGAAGGGAGTGTGGACTATGCCTATGGGCACATATTTTATCTCATGCATAATTTTAAAGGAGATGAAAAGAAAAGGATTGCGATTTAAAACTAAATTTTAAGGTTTGCACGTCCCCACTCTTTTTCCCTCTATCGCTTTCGTAAGATTTCCCCTTACCATTCCATTGATGAAATAGACAGGGCATTTCATCTTCATCGCCTCCTCCACCTTATTTTTTACTCCTCCAGTCACATCAAATATTCCTGCTTTTCCTTCAAAGGATATTTCTTCCTCCAGTATATCTATCAGCCTTGCATCCTTTTCCTCAGGATTTTTATCATATATTCCATCCACATCCATCAGAAATATCACCTTTTCTGGCATCAATTTCTCAGAAAGAAAAGATATTATCTGGTCTCCAGAAAGTATATCCATTCCCTTGTTGTAGGAGAGAGAAACATCACCAAAAAGTACAGGGATGAAATTTTTTTTCAGCATTTCCTCAATCACTTTAAAGCATGCATCCATTATCTCTCCATCATTCATAATGAAGATGGATGAGGAGCTTATGGAAAAGGCGGGCAGATTTTTATCAAGGAAAATATCCACAATTTTTTTATTCAACTCAATCATTGCCTGATGGGTGCGACTGAAGCCAACCCTCCTTTCCTCACTGAAACCTTCTCTTATTCCGTATTTTTTTGCGAGAGGATGCCCATAGCTGCCACCTCCATGAACAAGAAGAAATTTTTTTTCAGGGTAAAATTCTGCCATCTCCTCAGCTATATTTTTCACCACATCCTCTCTGAAAGAAAATGGCTTTCCCTTATTGCTTATCACGCTTCCTCCGAGTTTGAGTATTATCATTTTATTACTACTTCCGCCTCCTTCTCCCCCGCAACGATTTCCACCCTGTCTCCATCCCTAATTTTTTCAATATCTATACCATCAACGCATGGTATGGCAGCAAGAATAACACCGGTCGCCACTATGGTTTCCGTCTCTTTGTTTATTATTGCCCTTGGAGCCACCCCATTCTTTTTAAGCCCATATATGACATAACTTCCCACAGTAGAGCCCTTTCCGTAGGGGAAAACGAGGATTTTATCCTTAACACATTTTCCCTCCAGTGGATGTCCCTTTTCTATTACCACACCTGTTTTTATATCTATCCCTCCATAAAATCCTATGGGCTCTCTGCTCACCATCACCTCTCCTTCCACATTTCCCGGATATATGGTTCTCCCTTTCATGTTATCACCTCAACAAATCCTCCATGCTTTTGAATACAACCTTCTGCTTGCAGAATCCCGGCAGATAATGGGCTGCCTTGGCAGAATTAACGCCTGTGGTGGAAAACATATTTTCTATAGGGGATACAACCATACAGGTGTCCGCCACCAGCCTGCCGCCCGCCTCCTCTATCTTCTTATCGATTTCCATCCTTTCCGCAACCTCCTTGACAGCACGAGAGGTGCATATCCAGAATGGCTTTTTCGCCTTCCTTCCCTCCACAAGCCGTGAGATCTTTATTATCTCATTCAGAGAGGCATGAGGACAGCCGAATATTATGATATCTGGCTCCTCACCACTGTTTAGCATCTCATATGTTTCCTTCAACTCTTTTTCATCAAACTCAATTTTCTCTATGCCCTCTTTCCCCACCTCATTCGCCTCTGGAGTTATGCCCTCAACATGATATAATGCCACAGCACCGCTGGCAGCCATCGCCGCCCCCAGCTCCTTCAAATCATCCACATCCGCATCCTTTATGCCTCTATAATAGGGAATGCCCTTCTTCACTTCCCTCCCCACAAAATATCCCATGGCGGCAAAATCGGTGCTGTTTTTTAAATCAACCTTCACATCCACTACCACGTTGGGCTGCCGGTTTTCATCAATATGCAAGCCATAGTAGGGAGTATAGCCTGTTATTGCCGCAGCAAGAGCAGATGGCCCACCTTCTCTGTTGGTTCTCGCCCCTATAACGGAATTGGCAAAGGAAACTGCTGAGGATTCACTCCATGCTATGTGCTGTCTGTATCGAGGGAGATTCCCTGCAAGATATGGAGTGCAGGTGGCTGAAATGACGATTCCCATTTTCTTGAATGCCTCTATTATGGCAAGCTGCTTTTCCGCAAATCCTTCATCTATCCCCATCTCCTTCCAGTTCTCCAGATCCATACCTGCAGGGTTGAGAAATGTTAAAACCTTAACCCTCGCCTCTGATGCCACATCTTGGAGAAACTCCAAGCCGGGGTCACCTATGGATTTATAGGAAACGCCCGCCACCTGAACAGAAGCAACAGGAATCATTTTTTCTGCTCCATAAACATCTCCAAGGCGGACAAGTAAACGCATCATTCTTGAAATGATATCTCCATACTCACCATCCAGCATTTTCTCCTGCTCTTTGGTAAGATGCATGAAAGTATATGGATAAGAGTATTAAATATGTTGTTGAGTAGCGATAGAATACTCTAATTAACACCTCAGAGTATGGAGAAAAGTCATGCGATATTACTACTGTCTTGTTTTGATAAATGTGCTACTTTATTAATGTTTGTAATCTCGCTTCCTTCCCACTTATTACAAGATTTTAATTGTATTCCTCTTAGGTTTATAAATTCTTAAATAGTTTG
>CAZWEL010000066.1:0-4290 GCA_964632955.1 uncultured Thermoplasmatales archaeon
TGATGGGGTGGGGTGCATATTTTTATCGAAAAATTTCGTTAAGTTAACAGCACCTAGGGTATAAACAAAATCCTTTTCTATATGCCCTGTTATATTATCATGAAAAGGGTGAGGGTGAGTTTCACAATTCCCCAAGATATAATGGAGAAATTTGAAAGAATTTTCAGGAAAATGGGATATAAAAACAGGAGCCATGCAATATCCATGGCAATCCACGACTATATAGTTGCCCATAAGTGGACGGAGTTGAAGGGGAAAATATCGGGGGCGATTCTTCTCACCTATGAGCATCACGGCAAAATAAACGATGAACTGGTGGATGTTCAGCATGATTACAACGATGTTATAAATGCCAGCATGCATATTCATCTTGATAAAGAAAACTGCTTGGAAATAATCGCCTTTACGGGAGATGCAAAAAAAATAAAGGAGCTTTTCAAAAAACTTCAGGGGATGGGGGGCGTGATATCAATAAAGATGGTCACCGCCGCCTGATATCCATTTTACCAAAATTTCTTTCATATCTTTTCGTCACTTTAGCATAGGAGGGAAAATTCTGTGCCCCTTCTTTTTCCACCACAAAGGATGCAAAGACGGAGGCGAATCTGCAACATTTTTCAATTTCATTTTCATTGAGAAAGGCAAACCAGAATGCTGCCTTGTATGCATCTCCAGCCCCTGTGGCATCTACAAAGCGAAGTGGCTTTACCGCCTTCACATTTATTCTTCTTCCTTCTTTCTCATGTATTATGCTTCCCTTTTCTCCCAGGGTGACTATAATGTTTTTTCCTTCAAGATTTGCCATTTTCTTCATATAGGCATATTCTCTCTCATTGCAGAAGATTATATTCGCCTTTTCCACCATTTTTGCAAGGTTTTCTGTGCTATACTTTTTCAAATCCTGTCCAGGTTCAAAGGCGAAAAAGTCCGCCTTTTCAGCCATTTTCATAGCCAGGAGCGGATGGCAGGGGGCAATGTGAAGATTTTTGCTTTTTATCCCTCTCATCTTCTCCATTTCTTCGGATGCACCCCAGAAAAAGTAGGTTTTTTGGGAAGAAGCGTTGTTGAAGATGAAGGCAGATGCTGTCTTCTTTTTGCTCCTTTTTAGGACAGTTTTCACTCCCATTTTTTTGAGGCGATTTTCGTATCTCCCGAAGTCTCTTCCTGCTGCTGTATAAAGAATGCTTTTCCCACCTAGGGAGGAGAATGCCATGGCTATGTTTGCTCCTCCCCCTCCATAATATCTCTTCCAGTTCCTTATATAAACTGATTCATCTTTTCTAGGATGCTCTTCAACATTAAAGATGTAGTCATAGGCAGCATGTCCAACTATGGTCAGCTCCGCCATTTTATATGTTGAATATGGGAACTGTTTTCTGCTCATCCACCTGCTCTCCCTCTCCATATCCAACAACTTTTATTGTTCGAGGGCCAAAGGAAGCTTCATCGAAAAGATATTCATATGGCGCTTCCCTATCTGTGTATTTGAGAACTCCATCTACATAGAATTCAACCTTCTCCACATTATAGGCGGTTGCTTCTATGGTTATCTTCCCAAGAATTATGGTTTTTCCAAATAGAGTTGGCATAATTTCTCTATCTCCAAGATAAAGATAGCCATCCGATGGTTTGTTTATATAAACAATGGGAGTGGTGGAAGAATAACCCCCTATAACCAGGCTGGGATCTCCAAAAAGAGTCCATTCCTCTATGGTTTTGTACTGGATTGCGCTATCCATTCTCTGACTCATTATGTAAGAGGAGATGGAATTGCCCCACATCTCTCCAAGATGGGAGCCAATCTTGAAGTTCTTGCATAAAAGAACATCCATATAGCCAGATAAGCCACTAGGCGCATAGTTTCCTGTGTATCCCCAGGAAAGGGCAGCAGCAGCAAAGGTGGCTATGCTTCCTCCGCTGCTTTTTCTTACCAGTTGCCAGGCAAGGCATGTTCCCTTGTCAAACTGCCCTGTTTCGCATGCGCTCAGAACCACAACAGGGGTTCTCTCGTTATTTGAGAAGGATGCCACATCGGTTATATCAAAACCCAGCCAGGTATCAAATTCGCCTGGGGGATGAGTTGCCCAGCTCACCCTATTTCCATGTCCTTCAAAGTTGAAGAGTGCTCCTCCTTCATTGAACTTTTCTTTTATGGTGGCTTTGCTTAGTGTTCCATCAGAGGTAAAGACATATTCTTTCTCAAATGATGTAAGATATGAAAATGCCTTCTCCTTTATGATTTCCCCTTCATATATGCCCTTATTATCCTCATGGGTGTCTCCTGCAAAGGCAACGACTTTATTCATCCATTCTGCCCCACTGGCAAGATTTTCATAATTAATTATTTTCTGTATGGCATTGCTCACATCAGTATCACTGCTGCATGCCAATCTGCCAATATAAACATCGGGGTATCCATCCACCTCATCTCTCTGCCCGTTGTGGTCATATTCACCGTAATAACCATTGTCATTGGTGTCCCAGCTGCTGAATTGAGAGGATGAATCATATACGTCAGCATAGTAGAGGTCACTCGCAAATCTTGTTTCCTCGCCATCATAGGCATAGGAATACCTTACAGGAATCTCGTTTGCGTTCCCAACCAGAAGCACATATTTTATGCCATAATTATCAAGGGCATCCTTTATGGCATACTTTATATCCTCCTGTTCATCCTTTCCAGAGTATTTGGTGTAGATCTCATTTAATCCCATTATGAGGGTTTTCACTCCATGGCTTTCTTTGTGGGCTCTCAAACTTTCCAGTTCATCGAGCCATTTGTCAGGGGCTATTATGAGCAAATCATATGTGTCTGTGGATGGAAGCGAAACATATCCTTTCTCATAGTCCACATTGATCTCAAAATCATTTGCATATCTGATAATATTTTCTGCGGGATTATACCGAACGGGATAAAGATATATGGTGAGTATGGTGGAAAGCATACCATTTTTCACTCCAGAATATGTTCTGTATTCATACCATTCGGAAGGATAAAAGGAGCTGTTTTCATATACGCTCCCTTCCATTGCTTTATCCATCCTTTCACCAAGCAGTATGGCAGGAGGGGCGGGAGCAATTTTTTTCTCCAGATGAATGGTTTTCACTCCCTTTGCATTTATTTCTACCCCTTTTATTATTGTCCCAAAGGGAAATACATATTCTCTGGTGTAGTAGGGAATGATTGGATAGCCAGGATTGAGGGCATAACTGGCATTGTTGAGATATACCATGCAGTAATCTCCGCTTGGAATTATGGATATATTGTTTTCGCCGGAGACCCTGTAAAAACCTGCTCCACTAAACACTAACAAAGCCGCCACAAGCAGCGCAATCCCGTATTTCATGGCAATTTAAAGTTCTCTTTCTATTTAAACCTTTGCTATAAGTCTCTCGAATCGCTGAGCGACTCTCCCCATCTCGGAGAATCGGTCATAGGAGAACACTCTCGCTATCTCCTTTCCGAGCACGAATATTGCTTTTTTGTGTGCACTCTTGGATTTGTGTATGTGGTACGGGTATATTCCAAGCTTTTCATATTCCTTAAACGCACCGTTTTTCCCGTCCAGCTGCTTCTCCAACTCGTTTTTTATCTGCAACAGCAGAGCATGCAACTGGATTAGTTCTTCCTTCTGCATCCCCGACCCCTCCACTAAATATATGTATAGGTTATTTTTAAATGTTTCGGTGGCGCCATAAGGAGTGGAGGAGAAATGCATAATTTTTTTCACGTCAGAAAAAAAGTGATGTTAAGAGTGCCTGATAATTATTTTTTTACATTTATCTAAAATGAAGAAAACCGGGCTTTAACTCAAAGATAAATTTTTGAAATGCACTAGATGACACAAGTAGAATAGGAAAATTTTGCATTGAAATGCAGCAAGAGAAATACTCAACAAATATTGATTACATGGAATTCTAACATTCAATATGATATGTCCGACTAAAACCATGGATGGAATCCACATCCTCGATACTCCACAAAAAATATAACATGCAGCCCTATCATGAATATGCTTCGAAGCCATTATGCCATGGATGTGAGCCCTGAGATGAATGGAGAAAAGGTGAGGGTTGCAGGATGGATTGAAGACATACGCAACCTCGGTGGCATCGCCTTCATAATACTGAGGGATAGAAGCGGGAGGATGCAGATTACCGCTATCAAGAAGCAGAATCCCGAGATTTTCAAAGAGATAACATCGCTGAACAGAGAGAGCGTTATCTCCGCCATGGGCACATGCCAGAAAAATGATAAGGTGATGAACGGCTGGGAACTTCTGCTGGAGG
>CAZWEL010000067.1:0-4263 GCA_964632955.1 uncultured Thermoplasmatales archaeon
TCATATCCAAACTATCTTTCTTCATGGCGGATATTATCTCATAATCAAAAGATGGTTTCAACCTTTTCATTATTCTTTTAACCGCCGCCTCTCCTATTTCAAAGGCATATCCTCCCCTTCTTTTTGGATAGTCCTTGTCTATTGTCCCTCCACTCTGGATAAAGGTTATTTTCATGATTCTAAATGCGAGATCAATTAAAATTTAACTGCTTTCCATCGCCAAATAAATAAATATCACATGCTTTTCCATTATGGAAGAAAAAGTGCTTGAGAAACTGCATGAAATTGTTGGCAGAGATAGAGTTTTTACAGATAAGGCAGATCTATATGCCTATGGATTCGATGCTTCCATCCATCATGCCACCCCTGATGTTGTTGTAAGGGTAAAAAATGCGGATGAGGTGGAGAAAATAGTTTCTCTTGCTAATGAACATTCAATCCCAATAGTGGCAAGAGGAGCAGGCACAGGGCTCTCGGGGCAGGCAGTGCCCATTGAAGGCGGCATTTTGCTTGACATGACCGCCATGAACAGAATAAAGGAGATTCATATTGAAGACCTCTACTGTGTGGTGGAGCCAGGCGTTATATATGGAAAGCTCAATGAGGCGCTGGCAGAATACGGCTTTTTCTTCCCTCCCTCGCCGGGAAGCGGAGATGTGTGCACCATCGGAGGGATGATAGCAGCCAATGCTTCGGGCATGAGGGCGATAAAATATGGAGCAACCCGCGATTACATCCTTGGTATGGAGATAGTTTTTCCTCATGGAAGAGTTAGATTTGGAAGCAGAACGCTGAAAAATTCTGCTGGCTATCAAATTGAACGCATCATGGTGGGAAGCGAGGGAACGCTGGGCATTATTACGGAAGCAACACTACGTATCTCTCCTCTGCCTGAAAAAAGAGGCGTCGCCCTCGCCTCCTTTGATGATGTGGTGAAGGCGGGGGAGGGAGTGGCTGCCATAATTGGCAGTGGGCTAATTCCATCTGCCCTTGAGATAATGGATCATGTCTGCATTCAGGCGGTGAACAATGCCATGGGAATAGGATTGCCGGATGTGGAGGCGATTTTACTAATAGAGGTTGACGGAAAGAAGGAGGATGTGAGAGAAAGTATAGAAAAGGTGGCGGGCATACTAAAAGAGAAGGCAGCAGATATTGAATTCACCGATGATGAGGAAAGAATGGCGAGTTTATGGAAAGGGCGAAAGGGAGTTCTTCCCTCTCTATCAAGATATGGTGAGGACAGGGTTTCTGTTAGCCTTGCAGATGACATGTGTGTTCCAATATCAAAGATACCATATGCCATAAGGGAATTTCAGGATATAGCTAGGAAATATAATATAATCATAGGCACCTATGGACATGCAGGAGATGGAAATCTTCATACAAAGGTTTTGATAAACCCGAAGGAGGAGGATGAATGGAAGCGGGCGGAGAAGGCGGTGGATGAGATATATAAAGCAGTAGAAAAACTTGGAGGAATAGCAAGTGGCGAGCATGGCATAGGGATAAGCAAGGCACCCTGGATGAATGGAGATGTGAAAACAATGGAGATTATAAAAAGGGCTATAGATCCAAATAATATAATGAACCCCGGCAAGATGATGCAGTGGAAAGGAAGCATAATTTCCCATTTAAGGTATAGGTGATTAAAATGTTGGAGAAATATCATGATGAGATGCTGAGCTGCACTGGGTGTGCCTTCTGCAAGAAATCCTATGCTGCCTATGCATTCCCTCAAAAGGAAAGCGATTATCCCAAGGGAAAGATAATGCTTGCCTATGGGCTTTACACCGGAGAACTGAAGGAAAATATGGAATTGGTTAAAGCATTGCAGAAGTGCACTCTGTGCAAAAGATGTGAGAAGGATTGCCCCTCTCTTATAAAAATAACCGATATAATAAAAGCAGCACGTTATGATCTCACAACACTTCTTCCAGAGCATGAAACTCTTTTTGAGAATTTTAGAAATAGTGGCAATATTCTCGGAGAAAAAAATTTTGAGAGAGATGGCGGCAGAATAGCATTTTTCATGGGTTGCATTGTTAATAAAGAAATGAAGGATGTGATTATCTCTCTCTTCGATAAACTTGGCGTTGATGTGAGTATCATAGGAGGTTGCTGTGGAAATCCCTTAGAAAAAATTGGGAGAAAGGTGGAAACAGATGTGGGAAAAAAACTGAGGGAAAAGGGCATAGAGAAGGTGGTACTCTCCTGCCCAAATGGAATACTCTCGCTGAAGGAATTCAACCCTGTGCATATAACCCAGTTTATTCTATCCCTAAATCCTGAACTGAAGAGGGAGGAAAGTAGATACATATATCATGATTCCTCATTTCTGGGAAGATATCTTGGGATATATGATGAGCCGAGAGAAATTATTTCAAGAGTTGGTAACCTCGTTGAGTTCAATGAAAACAGGGAAATGGCAAGGCAGTGCGGAGGTGAGATAGAATTCAGGAAGGCATTTCCAGCAGAGGCGGAGGAGATGGCAAAATATCTGATAAAGGAAGCAGAAGAAAAAAATGCTACCATTGTCACGGCATCACCCCACTGTTACAGCCATCTCAAAGAATATGGAGAAGTGAAGGATATTATTCATCTTCTTGAGGAAAGTATAATCTAAATCATCCGAAAACCATCAGGAGAAGGAGGAATCCCAGCAATCTTGTGAAGGGGTCAAGGAATCTCAATTTCATCCAGAAGGGTATGGACGCAACCTCTGGTCCCTCCGGCGGGATGATGGAAGAGGTGGTGAGGCGAATGAAATTCACGCTGTTCTTTTCCAGAAGAAATGAAATATTTTTGCTTTCATTCATCTCCTCGACTATTTCCAGATGATGCTTTTCATCTATGAGATAGCGAAACATTCTGTATTTTTCCCTTGGAAGATTACTCAGATTTATTATTATATCGGTGGGAGATTCATCATAGTTGCTTATCAGTATAGATATGTTGCTTCCATCTTCCGAAATGCCAGCCATATGTGATATGCCCTCAGAGACGTTGAAGGGAGGTGTTTCAATTCTCAATGGCGTATCCTTTCTCATATAATTCATGGCAAGATATGAGAGGGCGGGCATCTTATATTTCCCATCGTAGGTGAATAGAGAGAGGTCGAAACCCAACAATCTTCCAAGCCAGTTATTATCCTGAGTTCCTCTGTAACGGAAAGCATGGTCTATTCCGGCATCCTGCCACGCCATCATGGTGCAGGCGGTGAAGGCGGCATTTTTTGCATTATCCTTATCCCGCTGAGGAGAAAGAATGTTAACATTCCATTCTGTATTGATATTCTCACATTCTATCAGCCCATGTTCATCGAGGAGATTTCTCACATAAAGAGCCGCCCTCTGAAGTTTATAGGGACTGGAAGAGTACATGTGCCATGAGAAGAAATCAATGGGCAGATTGTTTTCTGTAACATAGTCAAGAAATCTGGTGGTGAAGTTTTCGTTTTCTATGGAGGAAGTGCAAGGTCCTCCCACTTTAAGAGATGCATTGTAATTTTTCAGCATTGTAGCTGTTATTCTGTAAAGTTCATAATACTGCTCTGCTGTTCCATTCCAGAATCCATTCAAATCTGGTTCATTCCATATCTCCCAGTATGTTATGTTGTAGTGATAACCGTTATTCCATCCATCATTGTAATGCATCACGACATGCTTGCATATCTCTGCCCATTTGGTGAAGTTTGCAGGCGGCTGCCTCAATTTTTCATCATCGCTTGCACTTTCACCCAGGCGGTATAGAAGGCGGAAGCCACCATTTACAATTGAGGAAACCACTTTATCGCTTGATGTGAAGTTATAACTTGCTGGATTATTCACATCTGCACTCCAGTTGGGAAATATGGTGCTTATATCTGTGGGCCCATAAAAATCATGGGTTCTTATGAAATTTATTCCAATTTCTTTATATTGCTTTGTCAAATCCCTGCCATTTTTAACATAATGAATGGGCAGAGGACCGCAATTTATTTCAGAAAAATATTTTATGATGCCATTGCTCATGGAGCAATCTATATTTAATGAGAGAGATGGATTATTATTAATGGGCATGGACATTGAAAAACCTGATAGAATCATTATTATGGGGAGTAGGAAGGAAGCAATCCTCATATCCTCAAAATGTTTTATATCATATAATCATTTCGTTGAATAGGGATGAAAACAAAATGGTTAAAAATCAGTTTGCATATACTTGCCAAGCTCCCGTGGTGTAGTCCGGCCAATCATCTCGGCCTCTCGAGCCGAAGACCCG
>CAZWEL010000068.1:0-4227 GCA_964632955.1 uncultured Thermoplasmatales archaeon
CCGCCCTTATCTTCACCGCATCCTCTCTGGCTATAACAAATTCTCTTCCATCTCCTGGAATATGATTGTATATACCCATTGAAATCGCCTCAAGCAGTGTGGATTTTCCATGATAGGCGCCGCCTACAATCAGAGTGAGTCCTTCCCTTATTCCCATTCCCACTATCCTCCTGTTGGGACACTCAAAGGAGACTTCAAGGGAGGGAGGAGATACAAACTTTATTGCATTATTTAAAGGCAAATCTTCCACACCACTTTTCCTTGGAAGAATGGAGTTATTGGCGACGAAGGCAACAAGCCCCTCCTTTTTCAAATTTTTTCTTATAAACTCCGCATCTTCAGCCACCTCCACATGCTCCTTCATTTTTTCATGCAACGAAGAATGATACATCATTGCCTCTTCCACTATTTGAGGAAGCAAATCAAAGAAGATTTTCTTTGCTTCTCTGGCAACTATTCTCCTTCCATAGGCGGGCAGACCAACATAGAATCTTGCTTCTATTCCATTACCATCTATCAGCATGCTGCTTCTTTTAAGGATTTTCTGCCCTGGTTTCATTATTGTTATCATTCCGCTCTTCCCGCTGCCGCTCTTCCCGCTTTTCTCTCTCGCCTTCTCATAAAATCTCCTTGTTATAAAATCCTCAAGAGCAATTTTTCTTGCCTCATTCTCCCATAACTCAGCGGGAAATTTTGACACCTGATGTGAAAGAAAAACCCTGCATGCTGAAGGAGGCGCAAAGGGGTCGCTCTGCACATGGTCTATCATGAGTTTAAATTCAGGAAAGGAATATTCTCCCTCAATCGATTTGTATGCTTTATACCCCTTCCCATCTATTTTTGAGAGCAATGCCTTCAATCTGTTCATGTTCTCTTATGGCATATGCAATTATAGAATTTGTGCTGATTATCCCAGAAAATTAAATTAAGGTTGTATTCATTATAAATAATGCCCCTCCGACTGCTCCGTCTTTATCACTCCTCCTCTGAACTTGAAGATATTTTTAAAGACCTTCCAATAATCGACATCATAGAGGAAAGGAGGGGAAAAGGCGAATAACTGATATGATTCTTCTAGCAGAGAATACTGATATGGTTATTGAAAAAATAGAGAGGCATCTTTCAAAACAGAAATACAGAATGCTGATAATTCCGGTTGAGGCAACCGTTCCTAGGATGGAAGAGGAGAAGGAAAAGGAGGAGGAAAAAAGAGAGGAGGAGCATAGAGGAGATTTATCAGGATATAGAGGATTCCGCCTCTCTTTCAAAAACATATTTGGTTCTGGTAATACTGGCTTCCATAGTGGCAGCAATAGGCATACTTTATAATGATGTTGCCATAGTGATAGGTTCCATGGTGATAGCCCCTCTTCTGAATCCCAATATAGCCCTTGCCCTCTCTACCACTCTTGCTGAATCAAATCTTGCAAAGAAGGCAATTCTGACAAGCATAATCGGTTATATAATAGCATTTTCCATAGGGGGTATATTTGGGATGCTCATGAGAGATGAGGCAAATGCATATCATGTTATATCCAGGAGCAATGTTACTCTCATGTATATTCTCCTTGCCCTCTCTGCCGGGATAGCTGGCTCTCTTTCTGTGACAAAGGGTGTCCCGCAGGCGCTGGTGGGCGTAATGGTTGCGGTTGCCCTTCTCCCGCCTCTTGTGGCTGGAGGATTGCTCGCCGGGAGCATGCAGCTTTATCATGCACTTGGCGCCATCCTTCTTTTCATGGTGAATGTGGTTTGCATAAATCTTGCAGGAGTGGTAACGTTTCTGGCACAGGGAATTACACCCAGGAAATGGTGGGAAAAAGAAAGGCGAAAAAAACCATATGGAAATCAATGCTTATCTGGCTTCTTCTCCTCTTCCTTCTCATTTTGACGATAATGTTGTATCAGGGAAGCAGATAGTTATCTTCCTTTTTCTTCCCCCCATATAATTTTATGAATCTGGAGTGAAAGCATCACATCCATTTCATCTCCCAGAATCCATTCTGCAAGGTGGCGTGGTTCAGTTCCCCATACAGGTTGCATCACTATATTGCATCTAGGAGAATTTCTTTTTATTATCTCAACTGCTTCTTCATAATCCTCCCTTTTCCATATAATAAATTTTAATTCATCCTTCTCCCTCAGGAGAGAAATATTCTCCTCCTTCATACTCTCCATCATTCCTGATGAAGGAAGTTTGAAATCCATTTTTATTATTACCTCCCTCCTCACAAGTTTTTCTATTCCTATGGAACCATTTGTTTCCACACTCACCTCATAGCCCTTTTCCAGAAGAACATCGATTAAAGAATAAACTTCTTCCTGGAGGAGCGGTTCTCCGCCAGTGATGCATATTCTCCTGCACCTCCACTTTTTTATTCTTTCGAGTATCTCCCCAATTTCCATCTCCTTCCCTTCATAAAAGGCATAGGTAGTATCGCAGTAGATGCATCTAAGATTGCATCCTGTAAACCTTATAAATATGGTCGGTTTGCCCGCATCGCCTCCTTCGCCCTGAATGGAATAGAAAATCTCATTTATTTTCATCATGAGAAACGCTCCGAATAAACATAGGTGAGCATTCCATTTTCACCATCCAGTTTCCCATCGAAGGTTATAAAGGGAGGAGATAAGCCAACAACTCGATAGCCAAAGGAATAATCCTCCACCATTCCTTTTAGTCCATAGATGGCGCATGCCCCTCTCGGAGAAACAATGGATGTTGTTATCTCCTTATCCTTCGTATTTCCCTCCAGGATATCAAATAGGGTATCTGGATAATAATCCTCCACAAACATAATATAAAAGGTGGAATTGCCCTTCATATCAAACTTTTCTCCAAATATTTTCTCTGCTTCCTCTATGCTCAGCATCTTATCGCTCAACTCATCCATATCCTTCGGTATCTCCTCATATGCAAGATAGGGAGAAATTTCCTTCGATGGTATGGGCATCCTTCCTGTACTGGAAATATTCAGCACATAATCCTCCTTTGTGTTTTTATCACCAAAATGAAGAATCCATCCTTCCTCATCCTTCCCGCGCCAGTATTCTGCATATATCATATAGGCGTTGGGATGAGAGGCAAGAAAACTTTTCAGCCCTGCATAATTCTTTGCCTGTATCATGGCTGTCTGAATGTTCACGGAGAAATTTTCTGGATTGCCATTCCATGGTGCCCCATAATCCTTCCATGGATAGAATTCCATCTCCCTGCTGGAATTATATGGTATATCACTAAGATGAACTTCCTCTCCATTTCCCCTTTCAAACTTCTTCAGAACATATTTATAAGTATTTGCCCTTGTTCCATCATCGGTGGAAAATGATATCTGATAGGGAAGAGGATATCCATTTTTTAGCCATATGGAAATGTTGGCATTTACCTCTGGATTGATATCTATTCTCAAAGCATGTATATTCTTATCATATTTTGCATTCCATTCAAAGTTTATACCCTCATAATAAAAACTTCCATTCATGCTTGCATTGAAATCCTTCTCAAGGAAGAAATCTATTATATCATTCAAAGGCATGGAATTTATTTCAATAATTCTGTCCCTGTTCAGGGCATGATGTGTCGTCAAACTTTTTATAATTCCCCCCACCCTATCTCCATCAAATAATCTATAAATGTGTTTTTCCAAAATCACAGGCAAATCTTCCTTCTTCTCCACCGTATAGTTGTAGGGTGTTTCATCCAGATATACATAAAAATCCAAGACATCCATATCATTACCGAAACCATCCTCCACAGTGGCTTTTTTTAATTCAATGCTCATTTCTCCCCTACTCTGGTAGATAAGAAAACCTCCTTCAGTCCTCTGCACCGTCATTTTTCCCCATACTTCATATGTTATCTTATCCCCCACCTTCATTGCATTTGTTCTGTAAATCTCTGTTTTATTCTCCTCTTTTTTAACACATCCAGCCAGAAGAATGATTGCTACAGCCATTACCACAATCCACCTATTCATATTCAATTGGATCCCTCAAACCTGCTTCTTCGAATGCCTTCAGGCGAAGTTTGCACGATGGACATCTCCCGCATGCTTTATCTCCTTCCCTGTAACAACTCCATGTTTTTTCGAAGGGAACATGAAGCACTGCCCCCTTTTTCACTATCTCAGCCTTTGATAGATAAAGGAGAGGGGCTTTTATTTTTATCGGATTGCCTTCAATGCCTCTCTTCAAGGCAAGATTTGCCATTTTCTGATATGCCTCTATATA